>CAUJDY010000068.1 GCA_963169805.1 Bdellovibrionota bacterium
TGCAGTTCTGTAAATTTCTTCGGCTGATTTATCTCCATTTTTATGAGCAGCAGATAATTTTGCAAGTAATCCATAGTAATACATCGAATCCGAACGTGCGAGAACCTCAATCTCTTTTGATAACTGATCTGCATTCTTCTCCGACTTAGCTAAATCAGAAATTCTTTGAACTTGATTTCTGAGTGTTGTCAAATTTTCCTGAAGGGCTACTTTACTTTCTTTATCGCTCATCAATTTTGATACAGCTTTGAGTCGGCTTAAAACACCTGGATTTTCTTTTACATAAAGTCCCAAGAGCTGCCTGTAAGCAATCCGTATTCTTTCGTTAGAAGCATCTGAGTCTGCATTTTTCATAGCATCCAGTAAGTTCTCTTTTGCTATATTAAGAGATTCTCTCTTTGCCGCAAAACGCTCATCAATCATACTATTACCGCGTTGAACAGGGTCCCACGGCCAAGCATATCTCCAGTAGGCCGCACTAAACATTAATCCAAACGCCATAAGAGCATCAGAAAAAAGTCGGTTCTCAATAAAAGCCATCTGAAAAATCATAAAAGTTAAAAATCCACCCTGAAGAGTCGTGAGGCGTCGTTTTAAGGATTTTAGCATAAACTCACCAAGCTTAGACTCTGTGAATGTCAGAAGTGATGTTGTCCATTCCCAAGTTGAACTGATAAACCCCTGCTCTCTTTCGGCTGTCAGATATTTAAAATCCTCCATCGGATCATAAACCAAATTATTACGAGACGGATCTTCGTAACCCACTCCGCTTTCTTTTCTTTCTGGTAAAGCATCGGCCTGGGCCTTCACAGATTGGTAGACCATTGCTGTTTTTGCTCCGCTCACAAAGAAGTGGATATAGGTGTTCATAACTGTATCATTTAAGTGCGGCCCCGTACTCCACAAAATCCCCTTTGGATCCGCAGCTAGGTTCTGTGGTTTTGCGTAATTTGCTCGCCCTGCCTCGCCAGGCATAAGAGCCACAATTCCTACAACCATTAAGTGATCAATATAGAATTGTTTATGAACTTGATCTGATACAAACTTATTTGTGTAAATCGTATTCAAAAATTTGTAATCGCTCATTCCACCGCTAATAAAAGGCATATTATTTAAAAGCCAATATGGAGCTCTCTTGAACCTTGTCCACAAGGTTGATGCCGCCAAGCGAGTATCTGATCTTTTATGAACCTTCTCAGCTATAGACTTTGCTTTTTCATAAAGCTCTTCGTATTCAGCGCGTGGCATTTGATCCATAGCCTCACGAATCTCAGCCTTGTCTCTTTGAAGCATTTCATAAACAAGCTTTGCCGTTAAAAACCATTCTTTCTTGCGTCTTTCATCAGAAAAGACCTTCCCTAAATCCTCTAATTTCAAATCTCCACTACCCAGCTGAATAAGAGTAGCAGGATCAATTCCATATTTCTCACTCACAGTCAGTGTTGAAAGTAAAAACGCCATTTGGCTCTTACGCATATTTTGCTCTTTTAATAAAGACTGTGCTTTGAGGCGAAGTTCTGTATCTGCCTTGAGTCGATCTGAGCCTACAAGAGGATTGTTCACACCCACCATCAGCGATCGATCCAATCCTAACTTTCGACCTATTTCAGAATCTTTTCGCACCACACTTAAAGGGTTCTGATAATTCTCTATTGCAACAAAAAAACTTTTTTGTCGTGCTAACTGTTGAATACTAAAACGTACCACGGGATAAATAAACCAAGAGTACACTCTCATACCAAACGAGGTCACAACCTGCCAATTTGTGAGAGGGCTCCAATTTTTGTGCATTTCACGAATAAATGTAGCAAACTGCGTATTTGCATTTTTCACCACATTGTAAGTCATATTCAAAGCTTTTTTAAAAGAGAACGCCGCTACATGGGCCGCCGGCCATAGCATCACGAGTGCCACCATATTGAGAATCATGTACTTACGATAGTTCACATATTCCATCATAATAACGCCATCAACTTCTCTCGGAATGTACGTGTATGGTTGATTGAGCACTTCAGGAAGTCCATTTAGATAAAACCAATTTAAAATTTTAATCTGCTGTAAAGCTTCAAAGTTTTCATAGGCAAATGGAAACCCTACGTAAGCCACAGAAGCCACTGTAAACATAATCCCGATTGCTTTAAGCGAAGTTGTTTTTTGTACCAACGTAGAAAGTATATCAGAGAAGTTTTTGCGGAACGGAGAGTCTGCCGTCACTGGAGTGACGTTTTCATACCAACGTCTTTCAAGTTCATCAATATCTTCAAAGGCTCCTGTTTTTTTTGTGTAATTTGCTCTTAGCTCTTCAAACTGCTCTACAGCCTCTGACAAATTTTGTACCCCAAACCGTCTTTTGGAGTAAGACGACAAAGCCTCTGCACTTGATCTCAAATCTGAAACCTGATCTGGCTCTATATTCTGAATAAAACGTCTCAGTGTATCATCGTATCCACCAGGAATATTTGTCACATCCACTTGAGCTTTTTCTGCTTTTTCAACTACTTGCTGCATAAATTCATACGTCTTAGCTCCCGGATCAATGAGTGCTAGTTTTGAAAGAATCATTGCCGCGGCCAACTCACCTCTCATATAAAAGTGAAGTCTTGGTATCAGCGTAATAACTTCTTTTTCTCCCGCCTCATTAACGGATGTAATACGGACGTCCCCATTGAGCCAACGAGGTTCTCCTTTTTCATCACGCGTATAAATCTCGCCGTTCCTGTAGGCTTCCATCGTGAGAGGATCAGTTCCCGGAGTCATGAATCGAATATCAACTTGATTTAAACTACGAATTGGCTTGGTTGGTTTCCACACATGATCAACAACATAGATTGGATTTTTAAAAACTTGCTTTGCCACAAACCCCATATCAATCATTCCCACTTCACCGCGAGAATTCATAAACACAAGAAGTTCGTTTGAATATTTTAAGGAAATAATATCAAGATTAGGAATAATGTGGCGAGCGACAATATCGCCCCCAGTTCCATCTGGCTTCACTCCGTTAACACCCTCAATGATTAGCTCTCGTGTTTCAGGATTATACATAGGTCTCAAATTTGAAGCCGCTAGTGCCTCGTAGGAAGCTCGCACTTCATTCACACTGAATTCTTTAACAACTGTACCACGATCTAATATTTGAACTCTTTGATTTCCCAAATGAAATAAATCTGGATTGATTCTTTCAATAGACTCAGGAATTTGTCCTTTCTCAATAGAATCGGCTACTGCGTTTATTCCATTAAATACAGCTCTATCGACAGGATTTTGATATGTTTCTGCTGCAAGCCTTTCGATTTCACTTGAAGCAGCCTCATCACTATTACCGCCAGGAGGAGTTGTTTGTGCTAAAACTTGAGAAAATGAAAGTTGAAATATAATTACTGCTACCAGTACCTGCTTGAACAATGTCATTGAATTACCTCTCTATAACGAAGCCGTGTAGTATAAATTTTTGACGCCGGCATGACTCTGTCGTACATAGGACAATAAAAAAAATTTCAGTAGTTTTTTTTCAGCGAGGTGTAGTTTTTATCCGTAGAAACTTCAAAAAGGGCTTTATTTTCAAGCACTTATAATACATACTTATCTTACCCATAAGAAAAACCAAAGATTAAAGACCTAGGAGACAAATGCAGTTTCAGGGAAAGAATAATACTTATTTTGAAATTAAAATCCTGAAAGGTAAGGATTTAGAACCTTATCTTAATGATCTTGGTAGACTGCGTATTCAAATTTTTAAAGAGTGGCCCTATCTGTACGAGGGCAATTTAGAGTATGAGAAAAACTATCTTAAAACATACACACAAGCACAAAATTCATTCATAGCTATTTGCTATCATCAAGGGAGACCCGTTGGAGCAACAACGGCTATCGACCTTACCGAGGAGGAAGAGTCTTTTCAAAAACCGTTCTTGGAGCATGCCTACAACGTTGAGGATATTGTCTATTTTGGTGAATCAATTTTGCTCAAAGAATATCGCGGACACGGCATTGGGCAACTTTTTATGAAGTTACGCCTAGAGTTTGCCCAAAGTTTACCAAATAAAAAAATAGTATCGTTTTGTGCTGTTGTGCGACCTCAAAATCACTCACTAAGACCTACTGACTACAAACCACTTGATGACTTTTGGATCAAAAACGGATTTGCCAAAGTACCAGGAATGTTGACATCCTACTCATGGAAAGATTTAGATAAAACAGAAGAAACTAAAAAAGAAATGCAATTTTGGATCAAACATATTTAGGAGGTTCGATGAGTACACAATTGATTAAAAATTACTATGATGCTTTCAACAAAAAAGATATGTTTCGTTTTTTTAATTACTTATCAGACGATGTATCCCATGCACTCAATCAAGGTCCTATTCAAAAAGGTATTCCGGCGTTTCGTGAGTTTATGTCAGAGATGGATGCCTGTTACGATGAAAAAGTTGTAGATCTCGTTGTTTTTGAATCAGCAACGCCGGGACGATTTGCAGCTGAATTTATTATTCAAGGCACTTACTTAAAATCACAAAAAGGTCTCCCGCCAGCTAAGGGACAAAAATACCAACTTCCGGTAGGAGCCTTTTTTGAAGTTAAAAACGGAAAAATTTCACGAATTACAAACTACTACAACTTGAATGACTGGATCACGCAGGTAAAATAATGAGTACAATGCGAGTAGCGACAACCCAATTTAGTCTTAAAAAAATAGACTCAGACAAAGAATTTTTTGAGAGGTGTGAGAAGCTTCTTCAGGACGCCTCTCTTCAAAAATGCGATGTCATTCTTTTCCCAGAGTATTTTAGTTTGTCTCAACTCTTATACGAAGTTCGTGATGGATCATTTAAAGAACGCATACGCAGTACAAACGATCATATACGCATGATTCAAAATTTTTTTAAAATTCAATCCGCTCAAAAAAATATCGTCATTATTGCGGGCACAACGCCTTTCTTTGAAAACAATAAACTCTTCAATCGATCTTATGTGTTTTTTCCTGACGGCAACATACTGTCTCAAGATAAAATTCAAATGACACGATTTGAATCCGAGGAATGGAATGTATCCGGAGGCAAAGATCAAGTTGTCCAATTTGAGATCAAAGGTTTTAAATGCGCGATTTGCATCTGCTATGATGTAGAGTTCCCTCATTTGACCGCCAAACTAAATGGGGCACATGTTATATTTGTTCCCAGCAATACCGACGATATTCACGGATACTGGAGAGTGCGTCTGTGTTCGCAAGCACGTACAGTCGAAAATCAATGCTATAGCGTCATGTCAGCTTGCGTAGGCGGAGACCACAAATATCCAGAGATAAGCGAACATCATGGGCAAGGAGGAGTTTACTCTCCATCCGATGTTGGATTCAAACCCGGAGGCGTTTTAGCTCTTGGAGAAATGAATCAAGAGGGACTCTGTATTGCAGATCTAGATCTTGTACTTTTAGAAAAAATTCGTAAAGATGGAACTGTACTTAACTTAAGAGATCAAAATAAATAAATTATAATCAACTTAAAAAGGATTTTAAGTATGAAGATTCTCATTTCAACCTTCCTTTTAGTATTAACATCCTGCAGCTCCGCACAATTAGACTCAACCTACATCACCGAAAAAGATGTTATCTACTTCGAACCAGACTCAAACGTACAATTAAAATTAGATCTTTATAGAAGGAAATCCACAGAAAAACTTCCTGTCGTATTAATTGTACACGGAGGTGGTTGGACAAAGAGAACACGATCTGACATGGACGAAATTGCATTTGCAGCCGCACAGAGAGGCTATGCAGCTGTAAATGTGAGTTATCGTCTTGCTCCCAAGTATCGATTTCCAGAGCAAATCAGAGATCTTAGAGCAGCCCTTCGCTGGATTGATGCCAATGCATCTAAGTATAATTTGGATACACAAAAAGTGGCGGGCTGGGGCTATTCGGCAGGCGCTCACCTGGTTTCTCTATTAGGTCTTGCACAAAACTTAGAGAAGACTCCTCAAGATAAAATACAGCTCAAAGTGATCGTAGCTGGCGGCACTCCTGCGGATCTTACTAAATACGAAGATTCTTCTTTAGTGGTTAAGTTTATGGGTGGCAAATATTCCGAAATGCCAGAAAGATATCGATTAGCATCTCCAATCTACCATGTTGATCCCAAAGATCCGGCTGTCTTTTTATACCATGGCGCTAATGACTGGATCGTTGAGTATGAACAAATGACAGCATTTGAAGAAAAACTAAAATCAACAGGAGTTAAAGTTGAGTCTCATACAGTCTCAACAATCGGACATGTAGCTGTTTTTTTATTCAGCGGCGAATCTCTGGAAAAATCATTTCAATTTTTGAATCAAAATTTGGAATCAAAACTTTAATTTTTCTTTTGCAAACCAAGTTTTTGGCGAAATGCTTTTGCATTTGATTTTCTGCCTAAAAACTTTTCTACCAGGACAAGTGCATCTTCGGTGCTGCCGCTCTCTAGTATGAGTTGCCTGTACTTCAATCCAAGATCTGAATTTAACATTCCCTTAGATTGAAACTCACTTAGCATATCTGCTGCAAAAACCTCAGACCATAAATAGCCATAGTATCCTGCATCGTAGGCTCCCATAATATGACCAAACGAAGATGGAAAAATATCACCATCTACCGGCTCAAGCCCAAGAATACTGCGGTAGAGCGTTTGGTTGACCGTAACCGCATCAATCGCACCCTGCTGACTGTGCAACGTAAAATCCATTGTTCCTAGATACAGTTGTCTGGCATAAAAATAGCCTTGATTAAAATTTTGTGCGGCAATCATTTGATCTAAAATTTCTGGAGGTAGTTTTTTAGAGCTATCCTTGTAGTGACCGGAAATTTTTTCTAAAATTACACGATCCCACACCCACCCCTCTAACATCTGCGAAGGCGCTTCTACAAAATCTTTCGATACATTTGTTCCAGCCAACTGACCAAACGGAGCTCGTGTTAGAATTTGGTGCATAATATGACCGAATTCATGAAAAAGAGTTTCCACTTCATCATGACTTAAGAGAGCAGGCTTACCTGAAGACGGCGGACTAAAATTAGCAACAATCGCAGACACCGGTTGTGAGTACTCACCCGAAGGCAGCTTACGTCCTTTAATTAATGTAAAAGCTGCAGCGTGGCCGTACTTACCGTCACGCGGAACAAAATCTGTATAGAAGTAAGCAAGAATCTTTTGTGTTACTTTGTCTTTAACAACATATAACTTAACATCCGAATTCCAAACAGCCGCATTCTTGATTTCTTCATACGTAACAGAGAAAAGCGTCGAAAAAATTTCAAACATTCCATTCATGACGTAATCTTTTGGAAAAAACTCGCGTATGAACTCCTCGTCTAATTGATACTGCTCTTTTTTAACTTTATTGACGTAGTAATTGATATCCCA
>CAUJDY010000069.1 GCA_963169805.1 Bdellovibrionota bacterium
TGTGAAGTGCAAAAATATCATCCTGATATTTTTGTGAACCATGCGACCTTCTTCTCAGGTCGTAGTTTCATGACTGTTCCAAAAACTAAAAAACCTTTTTTAATTAACCACTGCGTGGCTACTTAAAAAAGGTTTGGTTGCGGGGGCAGGATTTGAACCTACGACCTTCGGGTTATGAGCCCGACGAGCTACCAGGCTGCTCCACCCCGCGACAAAGCTCATAACAAAATCGTTAAAAGCAATTGGGTACCGATCTGGTTGTGAATGTATAGCTGTAAATTCTTAGACTTACAACCCCAAAATCAATTATTTTGAGGTTGCTATTTTTTCGGGCGATACATTGCTATTTGGGGATAGCTTCGTTGCTCTTCTATGAAGTTCCTGGCGAGTTAACCCCTGATTCTTTCGCTTAACCCGATTTCCTTTTTCGTGATGATGAGCACAGTTTTTTGAGCATGTTTTTAATTCTTCGTGACCCGAATTAAAACATTTCTCACAAACACGGCTGGGCTTTTCACATCGAACGCATTTGATTTCATCTACCGCAGGCTGTCCGCAGTGTGGACAAAAAGTATATGCCTTTGACGGTTGCAAATCAGTATCTACTGCAACTCTTCTATCAAAAACAAAACATTCACCTTCCCACTCATCTGATTTCACGTCCTCAAAATATTTTAAAATACCACCCTCAAGTTGGTAGACATTGTTAAAGCCCTGCTTTTGCATTTCCAGAATAGCTTTTTCGCAGCGAATCCCGCCAGTGCAGTAAATCAAAACTTTTTTATCTTTTGGAAGATCTAAATTTTTAATTTTGTCTGGGAACTCGTTAAACTCGTTGATGTTTAAGTCGAGTGCTTTTTTAAATTTACCAATCTGAGTTTCGTACCAATTGCGAGTGTCTATGACGACTGCGTCCTTATCGTTTTTAAGAATATTCTCCCATTCTTCTGGTGTGATATGATTCCAGTGAGATGCTTGGGGAACAACGGATGTATCGCCCAAAGTAACAATTTCAGATTTAATTTTAAGTTTAAATGCACGAAACGGAATAAAATCGCAGTAAGAATCTTTGAATTCCATTTGTCCAAGGGGAGTTTCATTAGTCAAAAAAGATTTAAATTCTGAAACTCCTGCTTCAGATCCAGAAACAGTTGCGTTAGCCCCTTCTGTTCCAAGCAAGAATAAACCATGGACACCTAAAGATTGAGCCCGAGTTTCAATGAGGCTCTTAAGATCTTTTAAGGACTCTTTGGAAAGTGGAATAAATTTATAGAAAGCGCTAATCTGGTATTGCATAAATACTCTTTCTCACCAATCTTGGGCCTTTTTATGTCCTTTGGGTCGCCATGTCAAATCTGAATGCGCCTTGCGGTTGAATTTACATAAAAACAAACCTCTGAACTTTCCATGACAATGTATTGAAATCCCTATAGAAATAAGCGATGCAAAAACCTTTTGAAGTTCGTCATCTAAAAAAGACTTATGGTAAAACAGAAGCCCTAAAAGGAATTACTCTTAGCATGAATGAGGGGGAAGTCCTGGGGCTTCTTGGTCCAAACGGTGCAGGTAAAACAACCCTGATCTCTATCCTCACAACAGTTGAGAAACCCACTTCTGGTGAGGCTCTGATCTTTGGAAAAAATGTGCTGGAAAACTCCCAGGAGCTAAAAGCGATGATTGGCATCGTTCCTCAGGAACTTTTAAACCACGGATTTTTTTCAATTCTTGAGGTTCTAGAATTCCATTCTGGATACTACGGACTAGGAAGTAATCGTGAACATATTTTATTTTTATTAGATCGTTTAGGGCTGTTGCCTCATAAAGACAAAAAAGTTAGGGAGCTCTCTGGGGGTATGAAGAGGCGTTTTCTGATAGCAAAAGCACTTGTTCACAAGCCAAAATTACTTCTCTTAGATGAGCCAACCGCTGGTGTTGATATTGAGCTCAGAACTACGCTTTGGAAGTTTGTTGAAGAATTAAATCAAAGTGGAATGTCTATATTGCTTACCACGCATTATTTAGAAGAAGCAGAGAATCTTTGTCATCGCGTTGCTATTATCCACCAGGGTGAAACTAAGAAAATTGGACCTACGCGCGAGCTTGTGCATGATCTCACTCAACGGTGTGTTGATATTTCTTTTGCACAAGTTCCAAGTCAAATGACCCACAAATATTTAGATCAACAAAAGCAAAACACTCTCACGTTTAAAATTCCCTCTAAAATGCAATTAGGTGAACTTATGACAGAACTAAAATTTGATATGAGCCAAGTGACGGATATCAAAATTCGAGAAGGCCGCTTAGAAGATGCATTTTTGAATTTGCTGAATCAGAGGTCTTAATATGGAAGCAGTACGTGATTTAAAATGGACTCCGTTTAGGAGTTTACTCAGAAGAGAAATTTCGCGGTTTCTCAAAGTGTTTGGGCAAACCGTTGCAACGCCTTTAGTGAATGCGACACTCTATTTGCTCATTTTTGGTGTGAGTCTTGGAAAAAGTATTGAGCTCTCTATGGGTGTATCTTACATGTCATTTTTGATTCCTGGTTTAATTACGATGACCGTTCTGAATAATGCATTTCAAAACTCATCTAGCTCTATTTTAAGTTCTAAGTTTCATGGAGATATTCACGATTTAAAAGTTGTCCCGTTAACCACAAATCAAATTATTTGGGCCTTCTCAATTGCTTCACTTATAAGAGGATCGATTGTTGGCGTTGTCACATTTATAGTAAGTGAAATTTTTTATATTGTTACACAAGGGCAGGCGATCTCTGTATTCAATCCATTTTTATTTTTTATGTTTTTAATTTTGGGTGGATTAAGTTTTGGGTTTATTGGGATCAGTGTGGGTTTTTGGGCCAGAAGTTTTGATCAGCTCAGCGCAATAGGTGGATTTATATTATTACCTCTTATCTATTTAGGAGGAGTCTTTTACTCTATTTCAGATTTGCATCCATTTTGGCAGACTCTTTCTAAAGCAAATCCACTTTTGTATTTTGTAAATGGTGTTCGTTATAGTTTAATTGGTTGCGCAGATATAGATTTATCAAAAGCATTATTAATTTCGGTTCTAGGGACAGTTATACTTTATTTCTTTGCGTATAGAAGTATTTTAAAAGGGTCCTTTCAAAAATGGTAAGAGGTGTAAATGTTTAATCAGCTTCAAGATAAATTATTGGCGAGTATAAAAAAACTGAAAGGCCAAGGAAGAATCACCGAGGCCAATATTGATGAAACGCTTCGAGAAATTAAACTTAATCTTCTTGAAGCCGATGTTCATTTTAAAGTGGTTAAAAACTTTATTGATCGAGTAAAGCAAAAAGCTCTTGGTTCAGAGGTTTTAAATACTGTTTCTCCTGGGCAACAGTTTGTCAAAATTGTGCATGATGAACTTGTGCAATTACTAGGAGGCTCTTCTCATGAAATCAATTTAAGAGAGAAGCCTTCAATCCTCATGATGGTAGGCCTTCAAGGTACGGGAAAAACAACAACAACAGCAAAACTCGCTTTACACATTCAAAAAACCTTTAAAAAACGAGTTGGTCTTGTTCCTGCGGATATCTACAGGCCAGCGGCGATTGATCAACTCAAAGTTTTGGGTGAGAAAATTGGAGCTCCCGTTTTTCCATCCCAGGCGACTCAAAACCCAAGGGACATATTAAAGCAAGCTAAAGACTGGGCTCAAAAAGAATTCCTCGATGTGCTTATTCTAGATACAGCAGGGCGATTGCAAATTGACGAAGATTTAATGACAGAACTTTCAGACTTAAAATCTCTTGCGCAGCCACAAGAGATTCTTTTGGTTGTTGATGCAATGTTAGGTCAGCAATCTGTAAATGTAGCTCAAGGCTTTCATGAAAAATTAGGTTTAAGCGGATTCATCCTCACAAAAGTAGACGGAGACGCACGAGGTGGCGCGGCACTTTCAATTCGTGAGATGACCGGTTTGCCAATCAAATTCTTAGGACAAGGAGAAAAAGTAGAAGCTCTTGAAGTTTTTCATCCTGATCGTCTTGCCTCTCGTATATTAGATATGGGAGATGTTGTTTCCTTGGTGGAAAAGGCACAGGAGGTAATTAATGAAGAAGATGCAATTAAAACAGCAAAGAAAATTGCAAAAAATGAGTTCACTGTTGAAGATTTCTTAAGCCAGATGCAGCAGATTAAAAAATTGGGAAGTTTTGAATCTATTATGAAAATGCTACCTGGTATGAATCAGGTTATGAAACAAGTAAAGGATATTGCCCCACCGGATAAGGAAATAAAGAAAATCGAGGCAATTATTCGCTCGATGACATCAGAAGAGAGACAGAATCATAAAATATTGAATGGATCTCGTAGGTTACGTATTGCTAAGGGAAGCGGTACGCAAGTCAGTGATGTAAATAAATTCATAAAGCAATTCGAGCAAAGCCAGAAAATGATGTCACAAATGATGAAGTTTATGGGCAAAGGAGGCGGCTTTCCTGGAATGGGCGGAGGCGGTGGGGGCTTTCGTTTCCCGTTTTAATGCAACTGAGCCACAATTCTTCATTCTATCAATTTAAACATATTTTGTTGACGTGCTCTGCGTAGATTTATTAAGATTCAGTTAACAGAGTCACAAAATATCTGTTGCAGAAAGTTAAAAATGACAGTAAACCTCTGCTCTTGACTATAAAACTATAACTTATCCAGTGAGAAAGGGATTAACAAATGGTTGTCATTCGTTTGAGTAGAGTGGGTGCAGCAAATACGCCTAAGTACAGAGTAACAGTAGCAGACTCAAGAAAACCAACGTGCGGACGTTATATTGAAGTTGTGGGAACTTACATTCCAACCCCGCGTGGTAAAGAAAAAGAAGTTGAATTAGACTTAGAGAAAATTAATTCGTGGATATCTAAGGGAGCTCAACCTACAGCAAGAGTTAAAAAGCTTATCTCAATTGCTGGTGGAGTAAGTAAGCAGTAACAGAATTACCCTATAATTGGGTTTAGAATAACGGTTTAAGGAGTCAGTATGGATCATTCAAGTTTGAGAGACCTTGTAGAGTTTATGGCAAAGTCTCTAGTTGATAAACCAGACGATGTACGTGTGAATGAGATGGTAGGGGAGCAAACAACAGTTGTAGAGTTGAAAGTTGCTAAAGAAGATCTCGGAAAAGTAATTGGAAAACAGGGTCGAACAGCAAGATCCATGAGAACAATATTAAATGCTGCTAGCACGAAGCTTCAGAAGCGTAGTGTTTTAGAGATCGTTGAATAAGTTTTTTCATATATTTTTTGAGTAACACAGAAATAAAGAGGGCATCACATTATGTGGTGCTTTTTTTTTGATTGAATTTGGAATTGGAGTTTTGGTTTGGAAAGCAAAAAAGGATTAGTTGGTATGGTACAAGTCGGAAAAGTACGAGATTCGCACGGTTTAAAAGGCGAACTTTTTGTGGTGACTTCATTAGAAAAACCTCCAGTTTGGGTTCAAGAGTTTTCTAAGTTCACGTTGGTATATCAAAACCCTACTGAAAAAGGTAAGCACGAAGAGAAAACAAAAACTTTTGAGGTTAAGAAGACGCGTCCACACAAAAAAGGATTCATTGTTAAGTGTGATGAAATTTCTGATCGAAATGAATCAGATCTTTATATTGGCGCAGCTTTTTATATTGATGAATCTCATCTTCAGTCGGAGAAGGGGGATAAGCTTTTCTTAAGAGAAGTTAAAGGGTGTAAAGTCTATTCGGACCAAACAGAGATTGGATCAATTGTATCATTTGGTACAAACGGAGCTCAAGATCTACTCGTTGTAGAGACTTCAAAAGGTTTAGTTGAAATACCGTTTGTACAAAATTTTATAGAAAAACTTGATTTGGAAAACCAAAAAATTCATATGAAATTACCGTCCGGCTTGCTTGATCTCGATCCAAATGAGGCTCCGGATGATCAAGACGATTGATATTATCACCCTCTTTCCCGAGATGTTACAGAATCACTTTAGTGTTGGGGTTCTGTCTCAAGCTCTCAAAAAACAGCATCTCTCTATCCAATACCATAATCCGCGTACCTTTACAGAAGATCGTCATAAAACAGTTGATGATAGACCCTTTGGTGGTGGAGAGGGCATGGTTTTAAAGATAGAGCCTTTAAAAAGATGCTACGAAAATATTCCTAAAAAACCTAACCACAAATTTATTTATCTCAGTCCTCAGGGACAAACCTTAAATTCTAGGTTGGCTCATGAGCTGTCTGTATATGAGCAACTCATCTTCTTGTGTGGGCGCTATGAAGGGGTAGATGAGCGATTTTTGAACGCCTATAATCCACTTGAGCTTTCAATTGGAGACTATGTCTTGAGTGGGGGAGAGTTGGCTTGCGCTGTTGCAGTTGATGTTGTTTCTCGCTTCTATGAAGGCGTTCTTGGTAACGAACAGTCCTTTAAAAATGATAGTTTTGAGGGGGGAGTGTTGAAGTGCCCACAATACACACGTCCAGAAATTTATGACGGACTCAAGGTTCCAGATGTGCTTTTATCCGGTAACCACAAGCTAATAGCTGATTTTAGAAGGTGGGTTTCATTGCTTAAAACAAGGCAAAAACGGCCGGATTTGTTCGCAAAACTCAATATTTGCGAGTCTGAACTGAGAGATCTTGAGGCATTTGAAAAAAAGCTTAGCCATGAAGATAAGCAAGCCCTTGGAATCAGAGGAAAATAAGTCCTAAGATCGGTCTATTTACGTCTTGACCTAAAAACCTTTTGCATGATAGCTAGTGTGTTTTGTTATTTTATTAGAAGGTTCAGGAGCCAGCCATGTTAGATATTTTACGCCGTATCGCGAGTCAAAAAACAAAAGCAAAGCCAGAAAACTTCAGAGTTGGCGATTCAGTTACTGTATATGTGAAGGTTAAAGAAGGTGAAAAAGAAAGACTTCAAGCTTACGCAGGTACAGTCATTAAAATTCAAGGTGCCGGTAGCAGCAGAACTTTTACAGTACGTAAAATTTCAAATGGTGTAGGAGTGGAAAGATGTTTTCCATTTACAAGCCCATCTGTGGACAGAGTCGAAGTCAATTCACAAGGTAAAGTTAGAAGATCAAAACTTTATTATTTAAGAGGCTTAAAAGGTAAAAAAGCTCGTGTTTCTACTGAGGTCGTATCTTCTAATGAAAGTGCATCTGCTGAAAGCACTACACAAGCCTAATAAATTTGATCCCTATGATTGGGAGTCTTTAAATCCTAAACCAGTTATTGGAGTAGATGAAGCTGGGCGAGGATGCCTGGCTGGTCGCGTTTATGCTGGTGCTGTCATATTAAAGTCTGAACAAGGTATTGATCAATACACGGATTCCAAGCTCCTTTCCGAAAGCCGGAGGGAGAAACTATTTGAACACATTTTAAGTCATCATCTCGTTGGTATTGGTTTTGCTTCAGTAGATGAGATTGATTCCATTAATATATTAAAAGCGGCCCTGCTTGCAATGAAGAGAGCTGTTGAGAGTCTCGGAATTGGAGAGCGGGGGCATGTACTGATTGATGGTAATCAAAAGATACCCAATTTGATTGGGTACTCTCAAACCACTTTAGTGAAAGGTGATTTGCGTGCTGCGCCTGTTGCCGCTGCCTCGATTATTGCCAAGGTCTCTCGCGATCGATATATGTCGACGCTTGCAGCTCAGTACCCTCAATACGATTTTAATAAACACAAGGGCTACTCAACCGCAGCTCACAAGCAAAAAATTGTTGAACATGGTCCTTGCCCCGAGCACCGCAAAACATTTAGCGGAGTTAAAGAATTTATCTCTCCCCAGTTCGAATTACGTTAATGGTATTATTGCAGAGATCGAAGCTGCTAGCCATTTTCTTGAGAAAGGGTATTGTCTTAGGGCTCACAGGTTAAGACTACCGACGGGTGAGGTCGATTTGCTGTTGGAAAACTCTCAAGAGTTTCTTATGTTAGAGGTTAAGAGAGATATCGGATCAGATTTCTCTGGGTATCGAATTTCAAGACGACAGCTTTCGCATTTACAAAAAAATCATTTATTTTTAACTCAATATCTGAATAAGCCACTTTCTTTTGAGTACGTGACAGTTAATCCGCTGGGTAAAGTGGAAACAATTGAAATAGTTTTTTGACTTATAATTAACTCCAAAATAGCATGCGCTTATATGTACGCAATGGTTTTAGTCGCAATTTTTTTAGTTTATATCGCTGGATCCCTTTATTACGTATACAAGTTTCGTGGAAATGAGAGATACGAGGATTTTACGGAATATGTTAGAAAAGGTTGGCCAATATTTACGCCATTTAATTGTTTGCTGTATATGTTTACTCAGCAGCACTCAAAGGCGCCAATTCTTGATGCGAAAGATTTTAAAGAGCTAGAAGAATTGCAAAAGAATTGGATGGTCATTCGAGAAGAAGCCATGAGGATATTTGATCAGGGATACTTTGATAAAATCAAAGATCCAAATTCCAGTTCATTTTATGATATCGGGTTCAGAACTTTTTATAAATATGGGTGGAGTAAGTTCTATTTAAATTGGTATGGATATACTCATGATTCTGCTAAGAAGCTGTGTCCAAAGACAGTTGAAATTTTATCTAAAGTCCCGGCTGTAAAGGGGGCTATGTTTTCGATGCTACCTCCCGGAGGAAAGCTCACTCGACATCTGGATCCTGTAGCGGTTTCTCTTAGGTATCATTTGGGCCTTAAGACCCCAAATTCATCCGCGTGTTTTATCAATGTGGATGGCGTGAATTACTCTTGGAAAGATGGGGAGCCATTTATTTTTGATGAGACGTACTTGCATTATGCAAATAACAATTCCGATCAATCACGGATTATTTTAATGTGTGATATCAAACGTCCTCTAAATACAATTGGAAGTCTTGTGAATTTCTTCTATGCAGGTTTGATGAGGCTTACAATTGTACCTAATTTAGAGACAGATAAGCGTGGCTTAGTGAATTCTATTTTTATGGGAATGAAGCCCATTTTAGCGAAAACGAAAGCTCTTAAACAGACGAATAAGCCTCTGTATCTGCTTATAAAGCACACGACTAATGCAACTATACTTATACTACTTCTAGCAATTGTTTATGGAGTTATTCAGTTGGGCACTTCATTATTAAGTTCTGTGTTATAAAGTAGTTCACAAGCAACTTGACTTAGCTTTTCATATGCTGAGAAAATTTAGGAATGAAGCGCGTCGTTGCAGCCATCATGGCAACACTCTTAATCTCTTCCCAAGTGAAAGCAGAACCTGCTAAAGAATTCCTCATGTCCTGTATATACGGCACACTTGCTGGTACGGTTGTTGGAGCTGCAAGTCTTGCTACTGCAGATAAACCTTCAGATAAACTTCAAAGAATTGCGCGTGGGGCATCCTTAGGTTTATATGCTGGTATTCTTTTAGGTCTTTATGTTGTTTATGCTGTTCCAGATGAAAATGAACAACTCGATGAGGTTTTATCTCAAGATGCAGCTTTAAAGCCTATGTTTTATCCTATTATCAATGAGGATATGAAGTTTGAGGGTGCAGGCGTAAACATGACACTTCTTAATTTCTAAAGATCAAAATTTATTTAAACTAAATCTAGTTTCTCAACTTCGAACATCCTCTCCGGTAGGCATGCGCAACTTGTTTCGAAACAGATTTAGTTTAAATAAATTTTGATCTTTAGAAATTAAATATTTGGTTGGAATTTTCCATCAAACGAGAAGAGAATATTAAAGTCGTATTCAATTTGAGCATCGGTTTGCTTTTCTTGTGTGAATGTAATTGCCCAGCAGTCGCCCGGAGGTTTTAATCTAACTCCATAACGATACGACTGTAGGCTATCGTTAATGACATTGAATGTTGTCTCTCCTACAAAATCCGCATACTTGGTGATGATTCCTGTTCCAAAAGAGAGATTACGAGTTTTACTGCTCAAATTTATTTGATTGCTACCGGTAATTAAAAAGTCTTGAGAGTAAATAACTTGGAAGTAATTATCTTTGGAGTCAAAGACCTTTACACGGGCCGAATGAGCAGTTTCCTTTTGATAGGGGTAATATTTTGCTAGCCAGTTGGTTTCAAAAAAATCAAATCTCAAATCTAGTAAACTTGTAATTTCAGACCAGGGTTGCTTATCGACTAAAGTATCTCTGTTTCTTTCATGGATATCATAAGATTGAGAGAGTTTGTGGCTAATGATTTGATGGTACTGAGGTGTACCGCTGATATATCTTTTTCTTAAAATTTTATTTGATAATGAGTATGTAACAAGATTTTTATCATAGACACGGTCTCTGTAATCAAATTGTATTGCGTCTAGATTGTTAATCGCACTGTCACGTCTAAAATTTGCATCAAAATCGTTATCAGAAAAGAAGGGGTGCGTTTCTTGATTATCCCATGGAATGGCGGTGTGGCTAACCTCTGGTTGAACAATATGTTTGTAACGAGTTGAGATAGGAGATGGATTTGACGTATCAAATACCTTACTAAATTGTGATCTTGCAGAGATGTTTGTTCTTAAATAGTTCCTAAAGGCAGACGGGTCTTCGCCAATTGGGAATCGATATTGTGTTTGTCTAAAAGATACAGAAGGTAAAATAGAGAGACCTGTGCCAAAGTTAATCGGATAACTGACCTCTGGTTCAATATCAAATCTTTGTCCGGTTCTTATTAAATCTGTATTTGCATCGAACTGTCCGTTAGGAGTTACGGGATCTTTATTTGTATCTAGATCGTCATAGCTTAATTTATCACGAGTCAGATTCATGTAGTTTGCATTAAACTGAAAAAGAAAATTTGAATTCAATATTCGTGTAGGTGCCAATGATAAATTCATCTCTGGAAATCTGTGTACAGAGTCACTATTGCTTTCAAGAGGATCTGTAACAAGCAAGCTCTTGTAATAAGCCGCTTCTACACTCCAATGAAGATTGTCCGTATTCTTGGTGATGGATGCACGGTTTTCTAAACTCGAGTCTCCTCGTCCGGGCATTTCGTCTCTAAAATCCCTGGGGTAGAGTGTGTCACTGACTGCGTTGATATTGGTTCTTTGAATAAATCCATAAGGTAAATCGTAATAGTGGTCATATTTGACATACCATCGTGCAAGAGTTTCTTTGTCTATGTTATAAGGAGAAATCTCATCACTTTCTGAGAAAACTTTATCTTTCATGAACGCATAGTTAAATTCACCTCTACTTTCAGGGCTTAAAATATATCGATAATTGAGGTGTCCTTTGGTTCCGCGAAAACCATAGTGCTTTACTGTCCATGTGGAGTCATAACTATCATCCATGGCCCAGAAAAAACTCTGATTGATTTTGAATCCCCCTGTGTTTGAATAACCAAAAGACGGGAAGAGTAGACCAGTCTGTCGTTCGCTTTTTAATGGTACGATCATATAGGGAAACCAAAATGCTGGGATTTTTCCGAAATAGATCAAAGCATTGCTTATATAGGCATATCCTCCAATTTCGGCATCAACTTTCGAGCCCTTAAAGCTCCAGAATGCGGGACAATTTGTACAAGCCGTATAAGTTCCACTCACCGTTTGGTATTGATGTTCACCTAGCTTTCGTATGAGATCGCCCTCGAAAACAACTTGTCCAACTTGTACAAAGCCATTTTTAATTTCACCTGTATTTGACTTGTAGTTAAAGGAGAGTTCCTCGCATTCCATTTTTACATCTGGACCGACCAGACGCACGCGACCTTTACACACCATCTGAGAGTTCTTTGAATCAATGCTTGCTTCGTCACAGGAGAGGTAGCGACCTTGATAGATAATTTGAACCTTATTTTTGAGCTTAATAACTTGATTATTCTTATCGTAGTTCTGGATAACGGCATCTTCTGCGTCAAATACAATACCATCTGTTGTGGCTTGAGATAAAGCCTGAGCACTAACAAATATAAATGCGTAAACTATAAGCAAACGAATCATTGGCTAGGAGTATTGTATTTTAAAAAGCAGAGGATTCAATTATTTTGTTTTGAACTCATAGACACCGTCCCAATTTTCGGGTGGAGGTGTTTTTAAATATTCTTGGCATCTTTCAATATAGAGTTGGGAGGGGCCATCATTTGGAACTTTATTGATTGCAGCATTAAACTTGTCTAAGGCTTGAGGAAACTGTTTTGCAAGATAAAGCTCGTATCCTTCCTTAAACAAATGAATACAATCGCTGATATCCGACTTGATTTGACTTTGGCCAACCAATTCATAAATTTTAACCGGCAAGGCCTTACCCTTTACTCTAACTAAATCAAGATCTCTACATATAAAATCATTTTTTACATCTGCATATGTAAACTCACTAATGATAATTCTTGTTCCGTAGCTTTTATTAATTCCCTCGAGCCGAGACGCCAAGTTTACAGAGTCACCCATGACGGTGTAGGATCTCACAATATCAGAACCCATATTTCCAACGCTCATATCTCCTGTATTTAATCCGATTCCTATATCTATTGATGGCAAATTCTGCTTTTCAAAATCGCGATTCATTTCGTGTAGTTTATCGATCATTTCAAGTGCTGTAATACAGCACTTCTTAGCGTGATCTTTAAAGTGAATGGGAGCTCCAAAAAAGGCCATGATAGCGTCTCCCATGTACTTATCAAGAGTTCCATTGTTTTTAAATACAAGACGGGTCATGGGAGTGAGATAGCTATTTAAAAAATCACCTAAAATCTTAGGGTCTAATTTTTCAGCAAATGTTGTAAATCCTCGAACATCCGAAAACATAACTGTCATACGCTCTTTTCGTCCGCCTAACTCAACTTTCTCTGGATGTGAGAGTATTTCGTTTACAATAGACGGGGAGACATACTTTTGAAACGTGCCTTTAAGCTCTTGCTTTTTTCTTTCCTCTGTTAGGTATTTGTAGAAAGTGAGTAAAATGTAGATTGAGAACATTGTAAAAATAGGAAAAATGATAGTAAGAACATAATTGTTTAAAAAGAGCAGATAATAATCTGCCAGTATCAAGGATATGCTTAAGCTAAGAAGAGTTAAAAAACCCCAAAGAGCTCCTACTTCTGCGATAATATAACTAAAAATAAGTCCAAAAATAAGTATGAAGAGGGGCATGTAATATGACTCAGAATAATCTGTCTTTTGAATCTTAAGAAGATCTTCGTCTGATAGAGACTTGGAGAATAAAGATTTAATATACATTGGAATGGAACTCAAGCTGACGACACTTAAGGTGAGAGGACGATACATGTTGTTTTGTAAAAGATTATCTAAAATATTGGCGTGAATTTCTAATCCTGGAAAATCACTATCAAGAGGAGAAACTCTTAAGTCATAGATTGCTGTTGCAGTAGCTCCTACCAGAATAATTTTATTTTTGAGGTATTCTTTTCTGTCCACCGTAATCGTTTTTTCTACAATTCTTTCATTTTCTTTGACCATTTGATAAACTTTAATTTTATCAGAGTTATTTAAAATTTCTGATGCGCTTACATAGGGAAAAGTATTCTTTTTGCCGGCATAATTGATATCAATTTTTGAATATTGATCTATGGGGAATTTCTGAACAACATCACCTGTTTCGTTACTAAAAAAACTAAAGTTATTAATAATTTTAGATCCACTTCTTAAAGAGCTAGCGATGCTTTCTGGGTTTTCTTGTATCTCAATCATAATGTTGTATTGTTTTGCTTGCAAATAAGCCGCAAGAGCCATACTTGGTATAATTTTATTTCCAAATCGAGCAACAAGCTTGGCTTTACGGATAACTCCATCTTGGTCTAAAAAAGCTCTAAAAAAGGCAGTAGATGAAGCTGCCTCTGACAACATTGGGATGTTTGCTTGATATGCAGATGATCCATGAATTGGGTTTTTGAGGTTAAATTCCATAACACCAAAAAACCAATCGTCTGCTGAGAGTTGTTGTAAGTTTGCATCTTGTTTTTGAAAAATAGCCCAGTTTTTTCGGAAAATTTCTTTATTCTCTTCCGTTTTTAAAAATTGGCTGCAGAAGTCTTTTTGCTTTTGATAAACAATTTTTTTAAGTTCACTTGAACTCAGTTTGGGAGAAGTTTTTTGAATATCATCTTGGATCTTATCAAATAGTTTTATCAGAAAAGTTCGAATAACTTCTGGGAGTTCATTAAATATAATCTTATCTTCGGTTAAAGTGCTATCTAGAACTCCTATTGGAAATTCGTAAGCATTCATGATCTTGTATTCATTTGTTCTCTCATAAAGCTGGTTGTAACAAAGATCTTGATAGGCCCGAGAACGGTACTCTTCATCTGTGAAGTAAGATCCTAGAATAATTTTATCCTTATTTTTCTCGATCGATTCACGAAGTCTCTCGTCGTTATTGAGTTGCTTGATCTTTTGTGATATGAGAGATTTGATGTGAGGCTCTTTAGATTTTTGTGCAATATCTGCTAAGGCTTCTGCGCCTACAAGTTTTTCTGGCTCCGCAAAAATAACATCCAGGGCAATGACGGAAACCCCGTCTTCAGACATTTGATTGAGAAGGTCTGCAAAAACATTTCGTGGCCAAACCCATCTGCCAATTTTTTCTAAGGACTCCTCATCGACTGTTACAAGTACAACTTCAGGAGATATTTCCCTTGGCCCTCTGTTTCTCATTTTTAAATCTACTGTCTTCTTATGTATGAGATCTAAAGTTCCATAAAACAGATCATATTCGATTTCATCTGGGTGAATACTATAAAAATTAAGGGATATAAACGTAAGAGTTAAAGTTAGCAACACTCCAATTTTAAAGGCAGAAAGTGAAAAGATATTTTTTAGATAATTCAAAACTTTCATGACACTAAAAGGATAAGATGCGGATCCTTGTTGCGCAATGCTTTTATTTCTTCAGTCCATGCTTTATCTCTGTAATGAGATCATAAAGCTCTCGGCGACCAAGGCGTGTTGTATGACGAATTTTATCAAGTATATCGCTTGGCTTTAAATTCTCTTCAACAAAGCCACGAATTTGCTTTTTTAAATCGTCTAAAGTGATTTCTGTATCTTTCAGTTTAGGATAAATGACTACAAATTCACCTTTAGGGCTTTGAAGTCGTTTTTTGAGTTCGAGAGCTGGGGCAAAGAGATACTCCTGGTAGTTCTTTGTCATTTCCCTTGCTATGAAGATTTTGGTTTCTCCATATATTTCCGCTGTTGTATCTAAATGGTCATGTATGCGGTGAGGGGATTCGAAATAGCAAATTCGATCGCACAGTGGGGCTATTTTTTTGAGTTCACTGATAAATTCATTTGAATTGGAGGGAGCAAAACCTCCAAAATAGAATGTCTTTCCACCAATCGGACAAACACTGAGTGCTGCAGTTATGGAAGAGGGCCCAGGTATAGGTCTAACAGGTATATTATTCTCATAAGCTTTACGGATTAAATGATAGCCAGGGTCACTAATTTGGGGAGTTCCTGCTTCACTGACTAAAGCCAAGTTTTGACCCTGTAGCACGGCATCTATCAAAGCATCCGATGAATCTCTTTCGCTGTGGTCGTGGTAGGAAACGACCTGTTGATACTGAATTTGTAGTTCTTTGGCTAACTGCTGGAAAGAACGAGTATCTTCCGCGGCAATAATGTCAGCCATCTTTAAGATATTTTTTGTATGAGCACTTGCATCTAGAGTATTTCCGATAGGCACCGCTACACAATAGATAGTGCCAACTTGAGATGCAATACCTTCTAATTTTTTTTTCTGGTCTTTTCGCATGTTGTACTCTGATTTCTGCTCAGACTATAATATAAAAAGATCTGTGTCTAGGGGTGTAAAATTATGAGAGCTGAGATTACTAAAAACGGTCCCGTAACAGTTGTTAGTTTAGAAGGTCAAATTTCTTTTGAAACAATAAATCACTTTAGAGAGCACTGTCTGAGTAAACTCAGAGGCGAAAAGGTTGTTTTTAACCTCCAAAATCTTAATTTTGTGGGATCCACAGGAATTACATCTTTTTTTGAAATTATAAGAGATTTTGTGGAGCAAAATATACTCGATCCAAAGTTTTGCTGTGTTCGTGTAGAGTTTTTAAGACTATTTGAAGCATGGTTTGCAGGTCATGTAGAAGTTTACGATCAACAAGATATTGCCCTTCGAGCCTTCCTAGAGCCAGAAGTTTTTGCGCATAAAAAGCAGCCATCTCAGCCGATCCGAATTCCTAATTACAAAGATTCTACTGATGAATCGACTTATGATTCAGATGAATTTGTAGGTGTTGTAGATTGACCAATATCTCCATGTTCGGATATTAACTCATTCGAAATTGTCTCTGCATGAGTATCTTGTTTTCCAGTTTGAATTTCAGATAGAAGATTTTGAATTTTATTTAAAAGTTCTTTCTGTCCTACAGCAGGAATTGCGCGAGCCAGATCTGTAGGCTTTTGAAAGCGGTGCTGAAACGACTCTAGTTTTCTTTTAAAATCATCTTCTGTTTTAGATAGTTTTTCTTCAAGAGTTTCATTTTTCTTTCGATTTTCAAGTAGAGATTGACTCAGCTCTTTATTCATTTGCTCAAGTGAGAGGAGTCGTTTTTTGTAATCCTCATTTTTATTTAAATTCTCTTGGAATAAGATTTGTAAGCTAGCGTATTGATCATTGAGTGCATTGTGATCATTATACAAATTCTGTGCGTACTGAATTGTTTCGTTGAGTTTTTCTGACAACTGCTGCGTATGACCTTCTAGTTGCTTGATTCGATTAGAGTCTTGAGCCTGAGTCGTTTCAGATTTTGATTTTAATAAATCATGCTCCGCCTTGAGATCTGTATATATTCTCTCAAAGTAGATAGCTTTGTTTGTTAGCTCCACTTCCTGCTCTTTAAGGGCTTCAACTTCTTTGTTGAGTTCAAGTGATAATTCTGCTTTTTCTGTGTACTGCTGAGATAGTTTTTCATTTTCTTGGCACACAGCCTGGTACCGCTCTTCATGGTAACTGACTAGCTCTGCTTGATCTTGTTCAAAGGTCTGCGCCTGCTTCTGAATATGTTCAATTGCTTCCTGAACTCTTTGTTTTAAATTCTGAATAAGAATCTCTTGTTCTTGTATTTTTTCAGAAGCTTTTATGTAGTAGCTTTTGTACTCTTGTCCTTCAATTTTAAGCCTATTAATAAAAGGGCGAATATATCCACGAATATGTGTTCGATACTTTAAGAATCTATGAAGTCTGTAGCTTAGTTTTTTAATATACTCGATCTTCTCTTGGTAGGCATTATAGAGCTCAGAAAATTTGAGATCTTGCGTCTGATTTTCATTCAGTAGTTGAGAAATTTGTCCTTCAAAATGGTTTATTTTGTCTTTTAAGAGTTGATTTTGTTCTGCTGAAGATTCAAACTTGTTTTTTAGATGGCGAAAGTGATCTTCGCTTTCTTCTAATCTTTGTTCTAACTCGATATTCTTTTTAAGAGCCACAGACAGTCTGCTCGATAAATCTTGGTTTTGATTCATTAAAGTTTGAACTGTTCTTGATTTGCTGCTGCCGATGGATGAATCAATATGAGAGGATACATCTTCAATAAAGTCTATGTTCTTCTGAAGTGGCTGAGAAGGAGTTTGCTTTGGTGATCTAGTAGAGGTTGTTGTGTGATTTGGAACCTGGTCTGGTAGAGGTATACTTTCAAATTCTTCTGTTTCAAAGTCCATGAAATCCCTCCTCTCACACGCCTCTATCTCAATTTGATACACATTTTCAACAAAAGTCGAGAAAAAGATGTAATCTTTCTAGGCCTTTAGTCCGAATAAATATGTATGAAAGAAGCAGCTGAGGCAGAAAAAATTGAAGACTCCTTAGACATGAGTCTAGGTATGACGTCTCCTAGTGCCGAAATCGAAAGCCAGGACCAGCTCGAGGAGCGTCTGGCAGAGCACATATCAGGGCGTTTAGATGGATTTCGTCATACAATTTTAAGTCTTGTTGTTGAGGGGCGGTATGATACTGCTATTGCAGAGATCAGTTATTACTCGAGCTCCGATCAGAAACTCAATATTTTTAAATCAAGAGCACAGAGATATTTAAACCACTGTGAAGAGTTGATACGGGCGATAGAGTCTAAAACAAAGTTTTGCCAAACTCGCACCATTACAAGATCTCAAAAACATGAACTCTATATGATGGTCATAAAGCATTTCAAAGATTTAACCGACTCTTTGAAAAAGGTAGAACGAATTGAAAACGACATTCGTGTAGCAGATTTAAAGTCAACAGTATGGGTGTTAAAAGCATTTATTATGTCTGTTGGAGTTATCATACTAACTGGTATGATTCGAGAGGCCGTACTTACAATGAAGGAACCTCTTCTTGTCGTGACAGACGATGCAATCGAATTTTTATTCAAGCTTATTGGGCTTTGATTTTCTTATAAAGAGCCTCTAAGACTGGAATGTAGTGCCCAGCAGGAAGCCTCTTTCCATTCACAAATACAGCAGGAGTTCCATCAACTTTAGCTTTTTGTCCGGCTGCAGATTGTGCTTCAATTGCTTTCATAGCTTCTTCAGACTCTAAGCAGCTTGTGAAGCTATCAGAAAGTTGAAGATCGCCTCTCATTTGTTGGAAGTTTGTACTTTCGGGTGATCCAAATCTATCAAAAACCCAACGATGTGCACTCCAACCTTTTTGTTCTTTTTCTGCACAATACACAGCCTTTGCCATTAAACACGAGCGGCCATCTCGAGGCGTGGCTCCGGGGTTACATCTACCATCAAGTGGAAATGCATAGAAGGAAAATCGAGTGTCTTTGTTAGAAAGAAAAAATGCATGAAGTTTTGAAGCGGAGTTTTTGCAGTGGATGCATTGGAAGTCCGCAAATTCGACTACTTGAAATGTTGAGTTGTCTGAACCCATAGTCAAAAGTGGATTTGCAAATTCTTGTGGTTGAGATATTTCCCACTGAGAGAGATTGTCGTTCAGAAAGCTTTCGATTTTTCCGCCATACGATTTTTGAGCCATGTCGTGAAAAAGAAAGGCGAGGGCGGGTATTGCAAGGAGAGATATCCACACACCTTTTTCTTTGAGGTCTTCAATTCTAAGTAACGAATACTTTTCTCTGCTAGCAAGATAGTTTATGAGGTTGAGAAGTGACAAAATATACAAACCGATACAGAACAAGCAGTAGGTACTCATGAAAGAAAGAGAAATCGCTAGCATACATGCCGAGGCAATAGCGGAGAGAATGGCCATAAGGAAAGCGAGCCGACTCGGATAACTTTTTTCTGGGGTAAAAACTCCCAGGCAAAGAATGACAAAGAAGATCAAATGGAAAACGGTTCCCCAGATAGCCATGGGAAGACTCATAAAATATGAATAACTACTTAGAGTTACAGCTTCACAATTGAATGTATCGCTTATAGTACAAAGAGATTTGGAGTCCTCAAACCCATACTTCAGATTGTAATGCTGATTTGCAAGATAGAGGTGTATAAAGAAGGATAAAATTACAAATAAAAACGATAGCTTAACTGATTTTTTCATAGAAAAACATTAAAATTCAAAAAGGCGTTGAAATCAAACAAAAATTCGAATCCAATACGCGTTATGGATTTTTACTACCATAAAAACAAGTTTTATAAAAAAAATCGCCTGGAAACTGGGCATGGTAGAGCTCTGTTGAAATACAGTGGAAATGGCAGTTGGGATATTGAGAATATTCAGAGCGAGTTTTCAAAGATTGAATTGTTTAAACACTTCCAATTTAAGCAGTGGATTGTTCTTAAAAAAGTACAAGGAGCCTGGCTTCAAGATGGGCCGTATTCAGCAGAGGAAATTTTCTTAAAATTAGAGTCAGGGGAGTTTCAAGCTACAACAATGATTTGGAAAAAAGGTTTTGTAAAGTGGGTGCAGCTGCAAGAGACGGATGAGTTTAAGGGAATTTTTCATTCGCAGGAGTTTGAGCCTGCATATGAGCTGCTAGATTCTGTTCTGGACTTTAAGCGACCACTGCCTGCATCAACAGATGAGGGGGACCAAAAAATTTTAAATACGGTCTCCTTTGCACTTAAAAACTATGATTTTTCAGATCTACCTGTTCATTTAGAAGCAAAATCCATCCGAACCCTTCCTCGCAAAAACTCATTTGTTTACCGTGATATCTTGGTAAAGTCGAAAAAATCGTCAAAAGTACTCAAGATACTTCTTCTGGCTGTGATGATGGTTGTCATTTACCTCTTTTTGAAATAAAACTTCTGTCATGTTTGAAAAAATTAAAAAAGATCTAGCAAAAACTCTTGCTCCGATAATCGACTGTGAAGAATCTGATGTGGTTCTTTCACTGGAGTACCCTAAAAATTTAGATCATGGTCACTTATCGTACCCGGTGTTTGGTTTAGCAAAAAAACTCAAAAAAGCTCCACCACTAATCGCGAATGAACTGGCCGCAAAAATTCCTACTGGCGGTAGTCTCAAGAGCGTAAGTGCCGTTGGAGGTTACCTCAATTTCAGCTTTGAAAATTTGTACTTGCAGCAGACGTTGAATATAGAGACTCAATCCGAAAAAATTGGATTTCAACCTTCTAATGGCAAGAGAATTGTAATTGATTATTCATCTCCCAATGTTGCCAAACCGATGAGTATTGGACATTTACGTGCAACTGTTATTGGTCAAGCCATTCGAAACTTAGCTGAATCACAGGGGTACTCTGTCACTGGCCTTAATTATTTGGGTGACTGGGGTGTTCAGTTTGGGAAATTAGCTTATGCATATTTAAAGTGGCCTGAAGGTCAGAGTTCAAAGTATGACTTTAATGACAAACCATTTGAGGCTTTATTTAAGCTTTACGTGGATTTTCATTCGGCATGTGAAGCAGACCCTGAGCTTGAGAAGCAAGGGGCTCTAACATTTAAAAAACTAGAAGAGGGAGATGCTGAGATTCAGGCGGTATGGAAAAAGTTTTTAGATATTTCTTTGAATGAATACG
Organism: Bdellovibrionota bacterium; assembly: GCA_963169805.1. Lineage (GTDB taxonomy): Bacteria > Bdellovibrionota > Bdellovibrionia > Bdellovibrionales > JAEYZS01 > CAUJDY01. The sequence continues at coordinate 20,880 of CAUJDY010000069.1, forward strand.
AAAGAATTTATAAAATTTTGAATGTTAAATTTGATCTCATTCAGGGTGAGTCTTTTTATAACGACAAAATGGAAAAGACTGTTGATCAGCTCAAAGAAAAAGGACTTCTAGTAGAGAGCGACGGAGCTCAGGTGGTCTTCATAGATGATAATACGCCTCCCTGTATAATAAAAAAATCTGATGGAGCAACTCTTTATGCTACTCGAGATATTACAAGCGCATATCACAGACATTTTAATTTAAAGGGTGATGAACTTCTCTATGTAGTTGGAGTAGATCAAACCTTGCATTTTCGGCAGGTTTTCTCTGTTTTAGAAAAAATGGGAAATGAGTGGGCTAAGAACTGTCACCATATTGCATTTGGAATGTATCGATTTAAAGATATGGGAAAAATGTCTACCCGCAGAGGAAACGTGATCTTTATGGATGACGTTTTGGAGCGAGCAATTGAGCTGGCAAATAGTATCATAGAAGAGAAGAATCCAAGTCTTGAGGATAAAGCAGAGGTCGCTCAGAAAGTTGGAGTGGGTGCTATTTTGTTCCATGATTTAGTAACGGATAGAGTGAAGAATATTGACTTTGATTGGGAGCGCGTTTTGGATTTTGAAGGTGATTCAGGGCCTTATGTTCAATACTGTGCAGTTCGGTGCCAAAGTCTTATGAGAAAGTATGGCCAGGATATTCCCTTTGAAATGAATGTGTCATTGGAGAGCAAGGAAGAGCGAGAGCTTATTCGAACGCTTCTTATGTACTCTGACACTCTCAAAGCTTCGTACAAATCTTTTCGCCCAAGCGTTCTTGCCCAGTATTTGCTTGATATCTGCAAGTGCTTTAGTAGTTTTTACGCCCAACATAAGATTTTGGATGATACAGATCAAGGTCGAGTGAAGGCGCGCATGAGGCTTGTTCAGTGTACTCATAAAATCCTAGTTCAAGGGCTGTTACTTTTGGGAATCCAGACCCCGGATCGAATGTAAGCTGATCTCTAGACTTTAAAGATGTTTATTCCCATTAAAATCAAGCCGATAAGCACGGTATGAATACGAGATTATTTGCTTTTTTCACTCTTTTGCTTTGCATGGGTATTTATGCCTTTTACTTGAATTTTCAGATTGCATTTTCTGGCGAAGTTGAGATGCAAGCTAAAATTGAGCAGCTTGAGCGGCAGCTTTTGAATGAGCGCACTCAAAAAGAACTTGCTCAGTATGAAATGGAATCTTTCAAGCAGTATGTGGCAATGAATTTGCCAGATCGTATCGAGGGACAAAGTTATTCTGTAAGAAATATTGCAAGTCTTGTGAGTCCAAGTGATAAGCAACTTCTTGATAAGCCAAAAATTGAATTCAATAAGATGAAGGAGCTATATTTAGAAAAAAAATTTGAAGATGTAAACGCTCAGCTGCCTCTGTTTATCGATAAGTACAATGATTCTGCATATATTCTTGAGGCGCAATTCTTATTGGCTAATAGTTATTTCCGAGTTCAAAAATATGAAAGAGCATTGGCTGCAATTCGATTTCTAGTCGCTCAGTATCCTGAAAGTGAAATGACAGGTTTGGGATTGTTGCTGATGGGTGAAATTCTAGAAAAACAAGAGCGTTGGGATGAAGCAAAGGAAGTTTATCAATCTGTTGATAAGAATTTTAAGTTTCCAGAAATAAAAAAGAAAGCAATTGAAAGAATGGGTAAGCTCAAAGTTTGATATGCTAAGATTTTGGATTATTTTTCTTTTTATATATACCGTAGACATCAGAGTCCGTGCTGAGGCGGAGTCTGTAAAGGTTTTTCAAGACCCTAGAGAATGTCTGGAAGACTTAAATTATTGTCTTGTTAAAAATTATGCTTACGACCGTTTCTATTTTCTTAGTGGTGGAGATGAAGTGAGTTTGGGTTTTGATGCCCATATTGTACGTCACATACCAGGTGAGTTTACCCTGGTAAAAGGGAAAGCTCTTCTCTATACAAAAACAGGTCTTAAAGTAAATACTCCCTATGGAAGAATTGTGTTTGAACCAGAGACAACAGCTCTTCTTACAAGAAAAGATAAAGTGAATGAAATAACAGTTTTATTTGGTAAAGCTCGCGTAAATGCCCTTGGAGAAACAGATCCAATTGAAGTGCTACCGGGTTATTCAAACAGTATTTCAGGTGTTAAAAACTTAAAAGCTCAAATTGAAATTCCAAAGCCAGCACCCATTGAGCTGACTCTAAAAGAGTGGGCAATGCTCAGCTGGAAAAATAAAAGTGAGCTTACGGCCGATATCAACGAATTTAAATCTGTACATTCAGAAGCAAGTCAGCAACTGAGCATTTTAGCGAGAGAAATAGCGATGAGAGAAGTGGAATCACATCAGCAAAGAGAGTTAGCTCAACAAAAAGCAAGGCAAGACAGAGATTTACACCAGAGAAGAGCTCGCGAAAAAACAGAAAAAAGGCTCCTATTATTAGAGGATTAGCACGGTCGTTCTTGATTCGTGGAATCGAGATCTCATTTCAAAATTCATTAGCAAAATCAGACTCAAAATGCAATTAGTCATGTTGCCGACTTGGAACTGTAAAATATTCAATTGAATTATCGTTAAAAACGCCTCAGAGTCCTTTTTTGGACGATTTTATAGGGCGAAATTGTATAATTTTTTGAGGTAACTTTTAAGATACTTCGACCCCTTTGGATCGTTATAAAGTGGAGACTTTTCGGGGGTTTAATGAATTTGAGCTCTAAGTTGAGCTTGCTCATTTTGTTGATACTGATGAGCTATAACATTGTTGCTGTTGCTGTTGCTGATTTTGGACCTGCGCGTGTACTTCCGAAAGGCCGACACCAACTCACTCTTCGCATGGGTGAGAAATCTCATTTATCAGAGAAATTTGATAGTTCTGGATCTTTGCAAAGTGCAGAGAGGATGAATAAGAGATTTAATAAAGAATTTTTAATTTCACAAAGCCCTCAACTTGGACAATTCGTAAACTTTGTTGATAGAATGTACCCTCATCTTAAGGCATCAGAAAATTTAGATCCTGGAGCTTTAGGATTTCAAGGAGACGCATCTGCGCGCTTCTTTATTCCGCAAATTGCAAGAGGAATGACATCAAAATGGAGTTTAGGATTAGCAATTCCTATTGTAGATTTTAAAACGACAGTTCGGCCTACAAATTTAGGGGTTAACACAAGTCCTGCGTTTTTTCGAACGCTCAGTAATGAAAATGGATCCCTTAATCCACAAATTGGCTTAGCAGAGAAGTTAGTAAACGGTGGTCCGAAGGCAATCTTTAATTCGATTACAGATCAAAGAAGTTATAAGAGAATTGAGCCTCGTAATGAGACATTCGTTGCGGATGTCACTCTAGGTAGTAATTATCAGTTGCTAGAGTCTCGTCGTTTTGAGGTTTATATCATGAACCTTCTTACATTACCAACTGGCCCTAAAGATGACCCAGATGATCTTGTAGACTTAAGTGTCTTTCATAAAACCGCACTCAAGAATGTCATTTATTCTAACTACAGACCTAATGCGATGTTTGAGTTTGGACTTGGCCTATATTACACGGCTCAGTTTTCGTCAGACATAGAAAAAAGAGTTCCAACGGCAGAAGCCGATGAACTACCAGATGTCAGTAGTAAAGAGACTGTTAAAAGAAATTTAGGTGATAAGTTGGGACTTGAAACGGCATTCATATACATCCCTCATGATCGTGTAGAACTAGGTCTCGGTTATGACTATGAGTCCAAACAGAAGGATTCTTTTTCGGGGAGCCGTGGAAGTCGATATGATTTACTAGAAAAAAATACGGATACAGAAGCACACATTGCGCGTTTCAAAGTTTCTTACACAACGGTCTCATCGTATGTAGGTGGGAAGAGCTCAATTCCGTATTCTATAACTTATGCGTATGCTGATTTTTTTGACGGTAAGAATTTAGAGCGAGAAAAAACTCATGAAATGTTGTTGAAGTTTTATTTTTGAGGAATCATGAATTATAGAAACAGTTGGATTATTATTTTAGTTTTTTTGCTTGGATGTTCTAAAGATCCAAATGGTAAATCATTTTCTGACTTGAAGACTCAGCAATCAAATTATATGCCATCAACTCCAGATAGAGTTATAACAGAGCAAGAACTGGCAGTTTTTCAAATAAAGAAGAACCTTGGCATTGAGGCCGCAGCGCAATCCCAAAGGCCTTGGCTCACAAACTCTGCAGATTTGTTTAGAATGGCTGAGCATTCGTTCGTACTAGCGCAAAGGAACGATAGCTTGAATGCTAAGGCCCATAATCAATTTGCACATAAGATCTTAGATCTATTTTATTCAAACAAACAAAACTCTACTCAGTACACAACAGAATCGAGTATGTATCTTCCAGCAGCCCTAGGATTTGAAGGTGAGCGTATTTATGAAAAATTCAAAAAGATTGGATCAAGAGAGGATTCTCTAAAGTTAGAGCGCATTTTTTCAAGTCCCTGCCTGAATAATCAAACTCAAGAGTTTTGCCATTCTTTGATTTGGCCAAAAGAAAATCCCAATTTGGAGCCAAGAAAGTTTGTTGAGAGTATCATAAGCTACATGAATAAAACGGTTGAGCTTATGAGAAGAGAGGGAATAGCGGAAGAGTTTGTTTCTGGTTTTAGTGATAAAATAAAAAAAGATTATCTCGAGGTTTTAGGGAAGGCTGTCTTTACCTTGAAAGATGTAGGGCCTAGTCGTGAGTTAATTTTAAATACGCAAGATTTGGTGGCTGCTATTGAATTTCTGGGTTTTTTACCAGAAAAAATATACCAACTATTAAGCGAAAAGCTTGTTGAAGGGCATAAGTATGCTCTCATATTAAAGGGTGAAAAACCTTACAGTAAAGACTATGAAGCGGAACAAAAAGAGTTCCAAGAAGAGGAAGATGAAGGAGATCTGCCTCTCAGAATGAAAAAACAAGTTTTTGAAAAAGGTCTGCGTATTTTAAATGTTATTGGTAACATCTGGTTAGATTTAAAGTCTGATGAAAAAAGATTAAAATATATAGGTGGGGCTAATCTTGTTTTGTACAGTTCCCTTACGCAACAGAGTAGTCCATTTATTCAATGGGTGTCTGGACGAGTTTCTCACGATGAGTATGGGGACCTTTGTAGTCCTAATACAGGTTGGATTGGATGTAAGCAGGAAAACTATAATGGCGATGCGTGGAGATATGGATACGTTGAGCGTCTTGCAATGAGCTGTCATGAGAATATTAAAAAAGAAATTGATTTATGGTTAGATAAGAAAAATGGAAGTCGCCAATCTCTAAAAGAGAGAAACTTAGCTCTCTATACAATTCTAACTTCATTTCAAGATTCCGTTTTTAAGAACGTAATTTTGAAAAATTACGTCAGCGAAGAGCAAGAAGTTGAAATTAAGCGCACTATTAACAACAAAGAAGTTATAGAAAAAGTAACTGTCAAATCAACAAAATTTAAAATTCCTACTTTAAGCGGTAGTGAAATCATGTATCAATTTACAGGGCAAATTGCTCAACTTTGTTTAGAGGATGTTCAAGTTAAAATTGAAAAAGCTTTGAATGAATACATCTTAGCAACTTTAGATGAAGAAATACGCAAGTACAGCTCAGATATAGAGAAGATAGTTTCGGAGAAAACTTTAAGTAATCAGAAAGATATAGTGGATGCAGTTTCGACATCTGAGAAATTCAAAGCATTCTTTGAGAAGATGGCTGTTCCGATTATGGATAAAATGCTCTTTGCGGGACAAACTCGCAATGGCTTGGAAAGTTCAAAGGTTTCTGTCTTATTTGATGCTCAAGGTAAGATGAAAACTCAAAGACAGAATGAGTCTGTATTTGAGACAAGTGCAGAAACTTTGGGTGTATCTTTGTCTGCAAATTACTATAGGTTGCTTACCCTCCCTAAAGTTAAAGGTGTATCACCCATAAAAGATGCAAAGTCTGATCTCCCAAATGAATATTATGTCACTGTTTTTGAGCAAATTAATAAAATGCTCTCAATGATTGGCTTTAGAAGAATGGATAAAAGTCAGCAGAAGTCTTTGCATAGAAGATTTCATGGACCAATAGATGAGCTGGATGTTTACAAGTATGATTGCACATTTGCTAAAAAGCAAAGGCAGCAAAGTAAAATGCAGGCATTTGTAAGAACAAAAGACTTTGAAGACTTCGTTGACTGGAGAGAGAACTGTGAAGGATATGAGCGTTCAGGCGAAACTTACTATAGTTTACCGGATAGACTTGCTATTACAGGTACATTTGAGCCCGATGATTCTGTATTTGGTGCTCAGCAAGAGTCGTCAGTTCTTGGACAATCTGAAGTGATCCGAGGTGGATCTTTGATGCTTAAGTATTTTCAAGATTGGAAGACAGAAAAAGATGACTATGATCTTGGAATCGGTGCAGAAGTATTTAGTAATGTTCATGTTTTTCCGAAGCATGCTTTTGTTAATTTGACGATCGCATTAGCAACTGTCCCTGTACGTGGTTTTACAAAACTAAATTCTAATTTATATCTTTTTAATGCAAACGGTGAAGAGTTCGTAAACTGGGCAGAAAAAGGAATGCCTCCTCAAAATTCCCCAAATCCGGTGGCTCTTGCCGCAATAGCTGATGTTCTTACAAATGGAAGTTCTCGTATTCTAAAAGCTGCTGATCTTGCTCACTTTATTATTGCAATCGATGAGTTTCTTAAAGCAACGGATGGAGTTGAGAAAACTAAGGCAACTGTCATTAATCCACCAAATAAAAAAATTAAAGAAAATTTGAATAGTCTTATTGAAGGTCGAAGACTTCTGAAGTTAATGATGGCTGGTGTATCTAACTTGTTAACGAGTCAGTTTCAGGATCCAGATGGTGGCTTTTGGCATACCTTTGACCTCGACAATAAAACAAAGGGTGATATTGGGAGTTTAGTTGCTCAGTCCAATAAAAGAGCGCTCATGGATCAAGTCCTTGTTATTGATGCCCTTTTAAGAACATATGGACAGTGGAAGGGGACTGGAGTTTATTTGGCTGCAATTGATGCGTACCATTTTATGAATCGCCTACTTTTTAATCCAACAACAGGCTTCTATAATACTCTTGAGGGAGTTAGTTCTGTTGTTAAGCCAGATCAATATTTACATATTATTAGAATGTTGGATATGATGAGAACTATGCACCCAATAGATGAGAGTCGTGAGCAAGCAGAAAGAATGATGAAATTCTATGAAAGTAAATGGTTGAATTGGTCTCAGGCAGCTTTATGAAAATTATATTATCGTTAGTGTCTATGTTTGTTCTCCTAAATGCCTGCACTTCGAAAGAGGATCGTGTTGTTGCTGTTGTAAACGGTAAGCAGATTAAAGTTCGAAAATTAAAAGAAGATATTACCTCGGAAAACTGGAATAAAGCATACATTGACCAATATCTTAAGAAATTAGTTGAAAAAGAAGTTATCCTTTATGAAGCCAACAGACTTTCTGTTTCAGAGCAAGAGTTGTTTTCATTTTTCGATGCACTTAAAACTCGAGAAATTAAAGGCAAAGAGCTTGAAGATGCCTTTATCAGGGAATTCAAGGATATCAAGGGTCTTCCAAAAGCTAAAATTTTAGATTTAGTAAGACAAAAGCAGTATGAAAAAGCAAAATTAGCTTATATTCAAGAGCTCATTAATCGCTCCACCATTCGAATCTATCAAGATCAGCTCGACGAAAGTCTTTAAGAGCTAGTATTAGGGCCCAGTTTCTGTGGAATCTATATTGGTTCCTACTCCTTACGTGATATCCTAACTCTAAGTAATTAGAAGTGTTTCTCAGGAGGAGAAGGTATGGCTTCGTCTGTCGATAATGAAAAAAAAGCGTCCGCACATAAAACACGCGAAGATTATCAACATAGAGAAGCTGACATGAAGCGAAAGCATAATGCGGAAGTTAATAGACTTCATAAAGCTCATGCAGACCAAATAAGAGAGCTTCAGAACAATCATCAAAATCAATTGGAAACAGTGAGGCTAAGGGGACAGGAATCTCTTTCTACTCAAGATAAAAAATATCAATCAGAGATTGATAAAATTAGGTCTGCACACAAACAACAAAATATAAATGCAGCTCAAGAGAATGGAAGTAAAATTAAAGAGTTGCAATTACAATATGAAGGACAACTCGATAAGGAAACGGCAGTGAATAAAAGTCGTCAAGAGGCTCTTGAAGAAAATTATATGAGAAACTTCAAGGAGAAGGAAGAGGAGTACACAAAGTCTGTGGACTACATGAGAAGCAAACAAGAGCAGGGGTTAATTGAAGAGAGGAATCGCCTAGAGAATAAATATATGAAAGATGGCAATGAACTCAGAAAAAATCAAGACTCAAGGGTTGGTGATTTAACACAAGAACTTCAGAATACAAAAGATCAAAAAAATGCAGAGATATCAAATCTAAAGACTCGATTAATTTCGGATAGAGAGGAAGCTGAATCAGAAAAACTGGATCTGTTGCAACAGGAAAGAAAAAAGTCTTCCTTACATCAAAATTATATGAATGAACAGTATCACGAAAATTTGGATAATTTACGTGAAAAATATCAATCCTATAGTATGGACTCTAAATCTGGAAGAGCAGAGGAGTTGCAAAATTTAGAAGCAAATGCGAATAAAAGAAATAACGACGCTATAGAAGCTCTTGAGAGACGTATTCGTGCTCAAAGAGTTCAAACAGACATGGATAATTTTGAAAGAAACAATCAATTTCGAACAGAAAAAAAGGCTTATCTTGATGAAGTGAAAAAGCAGTTAGACGTAGCCGAAACTCAAAGAGAACAAGTTTACGAAGTAGCAAAAAAACAAACACGTGAAGATATTTTAGATATTACAAAAAGAAATAATAGTATTTTAGATCGACAGAACAAGTATAACCAATCTAAGGTTCAAGAAATGACTGAGAAGTATAATGAATCGCTAGATACTCAAGTCCACAGAGTTGAGATTGAAAATAAAAAAGACTTCAAAAATGAACAAATGAGAAGCAAAAAAGTGAATATGATGCTAACTCAGGAGAAGAATAATTTAGAAGCCTATTACCAAGAGATGATTGAAGAGAATCATAGAGTTCATTTAGAAACCCTTAACGAGCAGCGTGCAAACTTGATGAAAGAGAGAAATGAGGCTATTCGACAGTTGGAGAATAGAATTCGTGAAATGGACGAAAAGAATACTGACAAAATGAATTTAATGGCTCAGAAATACGAGAAGGAAATTTTTGATCTAAAAGAAACTCATAAGGCAGAAACTAAGAGCCTTGTGAATCAGTACAATAAACGTATTGATGAAATAGAGAAAAATCAAAAGATGATTTCTGAATCTGATCGTACGCAAGCTAGCGCCCGAGAGGTACAGCTTAAG
>CAUJDY010000070.1 GCA_963169805.1 Bdellovibrionota bacterium
CCCAAAACCAGAGAACATCAAAATATATCGTAGTAAAGCCGAGGCTGAAAATGAAGGGCTAAGACCTTGTTTGAGATGTCGGCCAGATCTTTCTCCGCAATCACCTCTTTGGGAAGGAACAGGTGCAGTTGTAAATCGGGCTCTCAGATATATTAACATGGAACAACAAGAGTCTCTTGCTGTAGTCGCAGATAAATTAGGAATTACGGATCGACACTTGAGGCGTTTGTTTGATGAACATCTTGGGGCTTCTCCGATGGATGTTCTTTTATCTGATCGCCTGCATACGGCGCGAGCTCTGCTTTGTCAGACGCAACTTTCAATCACTGATATCGCCTTTGCATCTGGGTTTAACTCTATTAGAAGATTCAATGATGCTTTCAAAAAGAAATATCGCAGACAGCCCAAGGAGTTTAGAAGCAAAAAGCAAACTCAAGAGACAGATTTAGTTGTGCATTTAAATTATTTTGCACCATATGACTGGGATGGAATCTTTACTTTTTTAAAAAGACATTGTGTTTATGGAACAGAGTCTATCCATGGAGAAGAATTTCATCGTTTTCTTAAAGTAAACTCCAGTCTTGTCAAAGTAAGAGTGAAAAATGCCAAGGAAGCATTAGAAGTTTCAATTGAAAACTGTAAAGTTGCAGATTTAAGATATGTCATAAAAAAAGTTAGATCTGTTTTTGATATTGATCATAACCCTCACATTCTGATGCAGAATAAGCTGAAAGGCCGACAAAAATGGATTGGAACGCGTATTCCTGGAAGTTTTGATATTTTTGAAACCATGATTACAATTATACTCGGACAGCTTGTTTCTACTGAAATGGCGCAAAAGAAAGTTCAAAAGCTTGTTCAATTGTATGGCCAAAAAGTTTCTGAGGAGTGTGTTTTATTTCCCACTCCTCAAGCGCTTGTGAAGGCTGATTTTTCTACAATAGGTATGACCCGCACACGAGAGGCTGCAATTAAAGAGATTTGTAAAATTGCAATTCAAGGCAAGCTTGAAGCTCTAACCCCCAAAGAATTACTCAATATTCGCGGCATTGGCCCGTGGACTGTTGAAATGATTCGAATGAGATGTTTTGGAGAAGTGGATGCTTATCCAAGTACAGATTTAATTGTGCAGCGGGCGGAGAAGGTTTTTAAAATTAACTCAGAAAAATGGTCTCCGTGGAGAGCTTATTTAGCGCTCTGGATTTGGAGGAGATATGCACAAGAGTTGTCTTATAAAAGAGGTAAGGATGAAAAAATATTATAAAAAAATTAAATCACCCATTGGAGATTTACATTTGCTAGCCCATGAAAAAGCTCTTACGGATTTAATTTTTGATAATTCATGGGGCCGTTTAAAAGAGAAGTATGAGCTCATGGGTTCAAACGATATTTTGGAAGCAGCAGCTCAGCAGCTCAAAGAGTATTTTCAAAGGAAAAGGACAGAGTTTGATTTGCCTCTTGAATTTAATGGAACTGATTTTCAGAAAAAAGTATGGAAAGAATTATTAAAAATCCCATATGGAAAAACAATTTCATATTCTGAGCAGGCAAAGAAAATTAAAAACCCCAAGGCGATTCGTTGCGTGGGTACCACAAACGGAAAGAATCCAATAGCCATCATAGCACCCTGCCATCGTGTGATTGGAAAAAATGGTAGTTTGACGGGTTTTGGGGGAGGGCTTGATATGAAAAGATATTTGCTAGATTTAGAGGGCTATGCAGCAGAAAGTGAGAAGTAGAAGTTATGGTTGCAGCAGATGTAGTTAGGTTGATGAGTTTGGCCGCAATATGGGGTAGTTCATTTATATTTATGAGAATCATTGTACCCTCATTAGGGCCAGTACCGACCGCATTTTATAGATTGTTAATAGCGGGTTGTTTTTTAGTAGCCTATTGTCAGTTTAAAAAAGTATCTCTTCAGTGGTCTAAAAATTGGAAGAAGTATTTGGTAATTGGTGCTGTAAGTGCCTCCTTGCCGTTTTTTCTGTATGCATTTGCAGCTCTTCATTTACCTGCTGGTTATTCTGCTATTCTTAATTCCACAACTCCGTTATTTGGAGCTGTGTTTTCTGCCATTTGGCTCAATGAAAAATTCACTACCAAAAAAGCTATTGGGATGTTTTTGGGTGTTTTTGGTGTAGGCCTTATTACGGGTGTAGATATTGTCAATTCGTTTGATCCCTTGTTTGTGTTATCTGTAGTAGCCTGTTTAGTAGCGACAATCTGCTATGGGCTCTCAGGGATCATCGTAAAGCTCAATGCTTCTCATTTGCCTTCGATTGCAATTTCTGCGGGTAGCACAATGATGGCTTCATTTGTACTATTGCCTGCTATGTTTTTTGTAAATCAGCCTCAGAGTTTGAGTTCGCAAATCTTGGCGGGCTTACTAGCTTTGGCTATCATGTGCAGCGCGATTGCTTATCTTTTGTACTATAAATTATTGGAGAATGTCGGACCAACAAAATCCTATACGGTCACATTTATTATACCAATATTTGGTATGATTTGGGCTTATTTGTTTTTGGGAGAGCCAATTACAGTTCAAATGATTTTAGGTGGTGTGTTGATAGGAATAGGAACTCGGTTTGTGATCAAAAAATAATTTAGAGTTTGATATAGAAGCCAACATCATTTTGGACTTCTTGAGGGCAAGACACATAGACGTCTCCAAAGCCACTTTGCTGAAGGACATCGCAATAAATACCTGAAGGGCCAGAATCCTGTTCTGTATCTTCTGCTGATACATTGTAACTAGGAGAAAAGTCATATTCAACGGACGGGTATGTATCAGAAGATCGTCTTTTTTGAGCAATACCTTCTGTATTGAGTCCGATCGGCTCATTCACATTATCTAAACTGTGAAGTGTAAAAAGACATACATCTGTCGAGCAATTACTTGTGACGATTTCGTAATCTGTATTTTGGAGTTCATCGAAGTGTACGAATACATCTTTGGCTGCTGTAAAATTACTACTAGGCTTGCCACAGTTTTGAAAGCTAACTACAAGAAGTCCAAGCATTAGAAGTGCAACAGTGAGTTTGTAATAGCGTTTCATGTTTAACTTATCGGAGGCAGGTCTAAAGTCTGAATATACTTTTACAGAAAAATGTAAAAATTTTGAACCTTTCTCAGTTTGAGACGTTTCTTAGGGGAAGAGGACAAAAATACCGATACGTAGATGTGAGGTGTGTGTGAAAAAAGTTATACTTGTGGTTAGCCTAATGTCTGGAGTGGCTTTTTGGATATACGGTAAGGCTCGTAACATTGAAGCAACAGTTGTTGAGAAAAAAGAGACTTCAATATCAAAAGTTTTTAAGTACTATGAGGAAGGTTATAAGTGCCTAAACTTACAAGGAGAGGCCATAGAAACTCATCGTGATGCTCTGTTAATGCAAGAGAATGGAGATATTTGTCGTCTTGGAAATGGTTGTAATGATTCTATTCATTGCGGAATGGATGTTGGATCTTTAACTGTTTCCGCGGACCAACGTTGGCTTGCCTTTGATGGCCATATTTACATGAGAGAGTAGTTTAGCGGGCCTATTATTTTTTGATATAAGGGCAGTGATTAAGTTTTCTGCCTTTACGTGTAGGGAAATCTCGACACATTTGCGGTCTATTTTCATAAACTGTACACAGACGTGTTTGTGAATCTAGCAAAACACAATCTCCGTTTGATTTTTGATCTAAAATAAACAGACCTGTTTTTTCTCGATAACTCCGAATAATTTTTTCTTTTGTTAGGCGCTGAACTGTTTTACGGGGAGAGGACTCAAATTCATCTGCCTCTACAAAACCAAGCCTTACAAGATCTTGTAGTTCAACTTCTGCAGGCATGGTGCAACAGGTTGCCATACAACTTTGGCAAAGTGATGGAGCGTATGCACGCCATGTTCTAGGATTGTCTTTATCTGATATACTCATAGATTTTCATATACATATAAAATTGCAGCGCAAGAGCAAGGATGAACTTTACAGCCAGGGCAATCAAAGGGGTGCTTTAAAGAAGTTTCACGATAAAAGTGATCAACTTTCTTGAAGGCCTTAAATCCCATTTTCTCAAAGACTCGATTTGAGGTATGCGCAAGGCCGCTGACCCAAGAGACTCCAATCACACGATTGCAGCCTTTTTCTTTCAGCCATTTAAGTCTCATGCGAGAGATCTCTTGTCCTATTCCTTGCCCTCTGTAGGCATCTTCGATTGCAAGAGTATCAAAGGAGCCCATTTGATATTTTTGAAACCACAATCGAATTTCCAAACCAAAGGGGAGATAATATTCAAAATCATTTGGCCCCATAGAGCGTGCAATACCAACACCAATCAGTTGGTCGTTTTTGAATGCCCCAGCTACATAATCATTGGCGAGTTTGCGTTCGACATAGTTCATCTCGAATAATCCGTCGCCTTGTGTGACATTTAAAAGTTTAAGGATTGTACTTTTGAGATCTTCTGATGGAGAGATGATTTGTTTGTAAGTAATCAATTTGAATCGCCTGCTACTTGTCTTTTATGAAAATCACACCAATTAATCTTCTTTTTTTTGCCACCATGATATTCGTAGGCTAGATTTTCTTTGATTAAGATATCTTTTAAATTTCGACCATCAACAATAACATTTGCAAGAACTCTGAAATATTTATCTCTATCGATTTCTGTGAGATCGATTCTCTGAGCTCTTTTAAGAAGATTTTCTACGAGTCTTCGGGCAATTCGAGCTGCGTCTTTTTCGCATTTGTCTTCTGTTTTGACTTCAGGCGTGTCTAAGCCGAGCACACGAACTTTCACGTTTTTTCCAAAAAATGGATGTGTATTTGGAATATCAACGGTGAGAGTATCTCCGTCATAGTTCTTGATATACTTCACACATTTAAAAGTGTTTGAAGTATGCTCACAGTCCTTTGAGCTATCGGACGTTATGGCTGGAGTACATGAAGTGACCGCCAAAACAGTTAGAAAAATCAAAACATAGATAAGAATTTTCATACTTGATAATTTATCGTGATTAACTTGAGGAATGAAGAGGCATGAGAGAGGTATTGCGCAGCGCAAAAGAGTTGATCTTAAGCCCGAAAATCTGTAGTTTTTGAGTTCTTTATTGGATCTTATTGGGGTATCGCCAAGTTGGTAAGGCATCAGATTTTGATTCTGACATCCCCAGGTTCGAGTCCTGGTACCCCATCCAATTTTCCTTCTTAGTTTTCAGTACCTAAAAAAAGCCCAATCGGGCTCAGTAGTTATTTAATTTAATTCTAGAAAGAGCCTTTTGCCGACATTTCAGATTATTTCGAAGTATTTCATAGTTTGGTGACATCGTGGTGACATGATGGTGACACGCCAAAAGCAACCTAACCAAAGCCCAACAGGTCTATTTGCAATCAAAGAACCAACCAAAACCTGGGAGGTTTTTATGTATAGTCTTTTAATCAAACTCATGATCCTGAGCGCATTACTTCAGCTAGGGATTAGCCTTTCCGCTTATCCTGAGATTTCAATTAATGATATACAGTTTTTTCGTTTGGAACTGTTTCTAAAATAAATTTTGAAATCTTTAATTTGCGTTGCC
>CAUJDY010000071.1 GCA_963169805.1 Bdellovibrionota bacterium
CTTTCGAGAAGAAAGCTCAAGAAGAAAAGGAAGTAACTCAATCTTCCGTAAAATATGGCTTAATTGCCAGACCTAGAATCTATCTTTCACAAGATGGAAATTATTTAATCCACAGTGTTCTTGGAATCCGAATCTCTAAGCATGTGAATTATTATAGAAAAATTCTTGGTAATACTGCTGCAAAAGAAGTCGCTTAACCCTCGCTGGGGATTACAATTGTAATCCCCAGTTTAATTACTCCTTGACACATTTTCAGGCACTGGATAGTTTCGGTGGCAGGTTAGACAGAGACCTTGCGCCTGCGCACTTAAGCTCGCACCCGAGCCCTGTCATTGAACCAAAGTTCATTATTCATAATAACTAAACATCGCTCACTGATGTTTTGGAGCAGGCGACAAAGCGTTTAGAGCGGCAAATGTGAGGTTATATGAAGAAACCCGTACCGTTATCCCATATCCAAAGAAAAGCTAAGCAGCTTAAGAAGGAAAATCCCACCTTAAAGCACCATCAAGCTTTAGATGAGGCTTCAAAAAGCTTTGGACATACAAATCTTAAAAACTATAAGAATAATGCCAAGGCTTACAAGGAGTGGCTTCCAATTGCATTGGAAGCTGGTGCTGATGCTGCCATGAATGAGCAAGCCGAGAGAATGGCTGCCAAATTAAACTTGGTATATCCACTGTTTCAAAGTTTTAAGGTTCCTGTTCAAGATTTAATTGATATTTTTAAAAGGAAAAAACACTCTGATAAAGAGATTCAATCAATTTGTGAGAAAGAATCGACTTTAAAAGAATATCTTGAGCTGTTCCTTTTGCAAGATAGTCTTGATGATATTGATTGGGACCTTGTTACAATAGCACCATATCACATACCTAACCATGCGACTGTAAAGAACTTAGTTTACAAATATGGAAAAGACGCATTCGATGAGCCAACTGATGCAGATGTGCTTTATGTCGAAGGCGAGTATGAAATAACATGTAAAATTATGTTTGAACATTCGCAAGAAGATATAAATTCAAGAAATGACGGTTTTTTCGATGATCGTGTATTGACTGGTACATTTGAACTGACCATCGACAAAAATAAAAATGTCACAATAGAAGATATTGATATTGGATATGATTGGTAATTAAAGGGTTTAAAAACTATTTATGCTTAATGAGCCGAACATCCATGTCCGGCTCATTTTCTAATATCTAGTATCGAGTCAATGCTTTTATAATTTAGCACCAACTGGCTAGCTTAATCTTGCCTCTTCAAAAAAAGAAGACGCCTCTTTTGATAGAATAAAACCTGTAAAATCATCTTTAGAAATTGGACCTCTAAGCTCTATATATTTTTGCCTTAAAAGTTCTTTGCGGTCTTCATTTGTGAGAGAAGAGTTTTGCAGCTCTTGAATATGTAAATCTGTTACCAAGCCTAATGCCAGATGCATTACTTGATAGGCTTTTATCTTTCTACCTACTTTCTTTTTATTGGCACTATTTAGAATCTTATCCAGAACCTTTTGAGTTTCGTTTTGGATACGAATTCCTTTAAAAGAATTGATGCTTTTTGAATTTGATTTTGTCTCATTTGTTTTCATAGTTTTAATCTCCTATTCTTATTATTTTGCTAAATTTATAATGACCGGATGTAACATCTTAACTTTGCTTTCATCGCACCTTTTTAAGAGAATAATGCACTCGTCTCTAAGATTAGTTGGAACTTGCTTTCCATCATAATACTCAAAGTAATCATCCATATTGTAGCTATAGGCCTCCACCATAGTTCTTACCCTGGCTTTGGAAACGTCCATTCTTCCTTGCTCAATGTGCGCAATAGCGGAACCAGAAATGCCTATAAGCCTTCCTGCTTGGTTGAGAGATAAACTTCGAGAAATGCGCATGTGCCTTAAGATTTGTGAATCTAAAGTAATTCGCTTTTCATAACTTCTTTCCATGACCGTACCTCAGTAGTTAGCACCACAGATTTTTGTGCTGCTTGTTACTAAAAGAGTTCCCTACGGTCCCCATGACCGTAGAGATTTGCATGTAGAGAGTGTCGCGATCTACTCAGCACTGAGCTAAGTTGACCGAGAGATTTTGAAACTTTTTATTTTGAAAATTGGAAATCAGACCAGAATCAGACCAAAAAGTGTTTTTCGTTGTGTTTTTGCGTGTTTTTTTGTGACACACGTACACGAATCGAATCGCTAACTATTTGAAAACTTTCGCCATTGTTATTAAGTACTTAGTAGAAAAATCCGAAAAACCAAGAAAAGAAAATGGGGCGATCGACGGGGCTTGAACCCGCGACAACCGGAATCACAATCCGGGGCTCTACCAACTGAGCTACGACCGCCACAAAGAAATGTATTTGTACGCTTTTTTAAACACAGAATCAAACGCTTTTCTCACACAAGAATGGCTCATTACCTCAAACTCATAATACTTAAAGTAAAACTTTAAGGGGCTTATTTTTATGTAAATTCAACAAGTTATGACTATTCCGTAAGTTCACTGAGAGGTGAATTTTTAAGCACACTCTTAGGAGTCGACTCAAGCTCGGCTACCTCTGGAAGAGCGGCCTTGTCCTTAAATCCAAGCTCATGAATACGCTTCACAGAAGGCAAAACCCTTGAATCTAGCGAGCTCACAGACTCATTGTAAGACTTTACAGCCCCGCCCAAAGCATCCCCAAGCTTTGATAAGTGTTTCAGCCATGGCGATAGCCTTTCATAAAAATCAGACACCATTTCAATCATCTTTTGAGCATTCTCAGCCAACTGATTCTGCTGCCATCCAAAGGCAATCGCCTTCAATAAAGCCACCAAAGTAGTAGGTGTTGCGATAATAATTTTATCTTTCAAAGCATCTTCAATAATGGCTTTATCCATCTCAACGGCCGCACTCAATAGCGCTTCGTTTGGCACAAATAGCACCGCAAATTCAGGGCTCTGGTCAAACTGCTCCCAATAGCTTTTTCGAGACAAATCCTGCACACGTGATCGCAAGTTCTTGGCGTGTCTTTCTAAAGCCTTTTGC
>CAUJDY010000072.1 GCA_963169805.1 Bdellovibrionota bacterium
TCACTTGCTGCGTTTTTTGTTTTTCTCACACAACGAGTTCTTGAATCAACACGCTGGAGATAACATATGAGTCAATTTGGTAAATTATCATTATTAGTTGGTTTTAGTATTTTAATTATTGGATCTGTTCTCAGAATACTACTGGGACTTGATGAATTAGTTTGGGCAGTGTGGACACCTGTTATTATTTTTGGACTGTGTGTAGTTCTGGCTGTTTTTAAAGATCGCGCTTTTTTTCTTGAGTTTTTTACGCTTAAAACAACACGCCATGGAATGAACATGGGAACGGTTATTCTGGGTGTGCTTGTTCTTTTGGCAGCGTTAAACTTTATTGCAGCCTCTCGAAATAAAAAATGGGATTTAACAGACGAAAAATTAAATTCACTTTCGGAGCAATCCATACAAATTTTAAAGGGACTTGATTCTGAACTAAAATTGGTTGGTTTTTTTATAGATAACGTTCCTGAGCAAGCAAGTGTAAAAGAGCAGTTTTTGCAAGTATCAGAATTAATGCGATCAGAAAGTTCTCAGATTAAAATTGAAACTGTACACCCTCAAAAACGACCTGATCTCGTAAAGCAGTATGGTGTTGAGTTTCCAGGAGTGGTTGTTATTTCATACAAAGGGAAACAAAATACTGTTACTGAGATAACAGAGGAAAGTGTTGTAAATGCCATCATTAAGATTTCAAGAGGCCAATCTAAAGTTATCTATAGTCTGACTGGTCACGGTGAGCTTAGCTTGAGTGGCCAAGGTCCTTTGGAAGCCGGTAGTTTTAAAAAATCATTAGAGGAGTCAAATTATGATGTTCGAGAATTAAATCTCGTGCAGACTCCTCAGATTCCAGAGGACACGGAAGTTTTGATGATCCTAGGTCCTAAGCAAGCTTTGTTTGAGAGTGAAATTGCTTTAATTCGAGAATATTTAAAAAAGGGTGGTAAGATTTTTATAGCTGCTGATCCTGGGCAGAAGCACAACATATCAAATCTGGTCACACTCGTTGGAGTTAACTTTGAGGATAACTATATCATAGACAGCGTTGGGCAATTAATAGGGGCAAGTGCAGCCTTAGCTGTGGGAGTTTTATACTCAGCTACGAGTGAGATCACAAAGGGTTTTCAAAATCAAATGTCTGGGTTTCAACTTGCATCCGCAGTTTCGGGTTTGGGAGGTTCTTCTATATTCAAGACGGATGAGCTGGTTAAATCCTCACCTTCAAGTTTTAGTAAACAAGCAATTGAATCGTCTGTTGCCTTTAATAAAATGACTGATAAAAAAGGTCCATTCGCAATTGGAATATCTTCGACTGGTAAAGTTGATGGGGCTGAGAAAGAATCTTTTTCAGTTGTTTTTGGTGATAGTGATTTTTTAGCTAATCAGTTTTATTTGCAATTACCAATGAACAAGGATCTCGCATTAAACTCAGTTGCATTCTTAACTAAGGAAAAGGATTTGATAAGTATTCGTCCTAAGACGCCCAAAATGATTCAATTTGTGATTACACAGACACAGTTTTTGATTTTATTATTTGGAGTCATACTGTCTGTGCCGTTAATCAGTCTAATAACAAGCATCGTTCTATGGTATCGTAGGAGACATGCATGAAGTTTTTAAAGACTACAGGGATATTATGGGTTTTGGTGGGCCTTGTTGTTGGATATGCTTATTTTTATGAATATAAAGGTAAAAATGAAAAAGAGACACAAGAACTAGAGAGTAAGAAAATTATCAAAGTTGATTTTTCTGCTCTATCTAAAATCCAGTTTAAATCATCAAAGGGTGAGATCTCTCTTGAGAAAGTAGACGGGGTTTGGAAAGTGTCTTCGCCTTATCAAGATTATGCTGACATTGGAACGATTCAAAATCTTTATAATGCATTAGCTGCAGAGAAGACTGAAGAGACCATAGCGGAGGGAGAGGGGATAGACAAATCTCTTTACGGCCTTACAGAGCCTCAATGGATTGAGTTATATGAAAATACTAAGAAAGTACGAGTTGAGATAGGGACAGTAAACGCACTTTCGGGGAAAAAGTACTTGGTACTGAACAATGAGAATAAAGTTGTTCTGGGAAGTTTTACTTGGGATTCTATACTCAATAAGGATTTGAATGAATTTCGTAAAAAAGATCTCGTTGAATACACGGAGTCACAGGTAGAGAGTATACAGTTCTCAAATCTAAAAACGGGTAAAACTCTTAAGATTGAGAATAAAGACGGCATTTGGAATTTGAGTGAATTCAAGACTAACGATTTAGATCGTAGTGTGTTGGAAAGTTTTGTTTCCTCTGTGTTCACTTTGCGTGCCGGACAGATAGATGAAGCATCTTCATCTAAAAAACCATTAATTGCTAAATTTGTCCTGAAGTTAAAGGATGGAGCAAAATTAGAGGAGATTCGAATTTTTGAGGCGGAGGGAACGCTTTCAAGAGTTGAAGTTTCGGGTCGACCTATTGCCTTTAAAATCTCTTCAGGAATGTTGGCTGCTTTTAATAAATCTTTAGATGATTTTAGAGATCGCAGGCAGCCTTTAAAGTTTGACCGCCAAAAAGTAGACTATATTCACTATGTATCGCATAGCGGACAGTTATCTATCAAAAAACAAGGTGATAAGTGGGTTTCTCTGGATAATAAGACTGTTGATAGTGCTGAGGTAGAGAGATTGCTCAATCGTCTATCTCAATTAAAAGTTAAAAATTTTCTTGGTAAGGATATTCCATTTCAAAAAAGCGGAGTCACTCAGATAAAACTGAAAAGTGGAGATTTAGATCTTCTAGATCTTCAATGGTCTCCTCGAGTCGTAAAAGATGTGTTCGTTGCGAAAAGCTCAATTTTTGATGAGTACGTAGGTCTTCCAGTGCAAGATATAGAAAGTCTTCCAACTCAAGCGATATTAAAAACTGAATCTAAAGATCAGCCAAGTTCAAATAAGGATGCCCAATGAAAATCAGAGTTTTATGTCCTACTCGAATCGATCTCGCTGGGGGAACCTTAGACTTATGGCCTATATATTCTTTTTTTGAGGGGGCGAAGACTATCAATGCCGCAATCAGTATCTACACGGGATGTGAGATTGAAACTCTTCAGGGATCTCAAATTGAAGTCGAAGTGAGCAGTTTAAGATTTTCAAAGATGTATAAAAATATGGATGCGCTTCTGAAATCAAAAGATAAAGCTGTGGATATTTTAAAGCCCTTGGTGCGGCATTTTGGAGTTGAGGGGTTTAGAATAAAAACTTTTTCAGAAAGTCCTGTTGGAGGTGGCCTGGGTGGAAGTTCAAGTCTAACGATTTCGATGATTCACGGTTTTTGTGAAATGCTAAATCTCAAAATGGATACGCTTGCAATGGTACATCTTGCTCATAATTTAGAGGCACAATTACTTAAAACGCCAACGGGTACTCAAGATTATATTCCTCCAATTTTAGGTGGAGTGAATATTATTTCTTATGATCTAGATACTATAAGGCTCGAAAAAGCTGACTTTGACATTGAAGAATTTAATAAGAGAGCTTTGATTGTGTATACAGGACGCCCACATCACTCAGGTTTGAATAATTGGACGGTTTTGCAAGGAGCTGTAGGTAAAAACAAAAAATGTCTCAACGCACTTGAAGGGATACGCAATACAACCCTTAAATTATATCAACAGCTACAAGAGAAGACTATAGATTTTAAAGATATTTTTAGAAGTGAATATAAATATAGAACGCAACTGTCAAAAGCATTTGGCAGTCCTGAAATCCGTAGGTTAGAGAAAATTACTTCAAAAAAAGGTGTAGACGCCATTAAAATATGTGGAGCAGGTGGAGGCGGGTGTGTTGTCCTCTACTGTAAGAATGGACAAAAAGAAAAAGTAAAGGAATTATGCCAGCAAAAGGGGTTTCAGGTTCTCGCAGCGCAAGTCGTGCATCAGGGCGTGAGCGTGACCAAGCTAATGTGAATAAGCCTCGATTAAAAGAAATGACATTTCTGGGCGTTGCTCTGTCTGGTGGAAAGAATGACAAAACAACAGTAACAGAATTAAGTTACTTCGCAGATCATGGAAAGATTTTCGTAAAAGAGATCCATGATAAAATTGAATCGACAGACGAATTTTCTGGAGACCTGCAGCTTTTAAAAATATTAAATCAAAAAAATATAAAATTGATTGCAATCGATTCTCCACTTAGTTTACCCATGTGTTTTATGCACAAATGTAAAGGAATAGAAAAGTGTAAATCGAATACAACTCATTGGCATTGGGCGCAGTATAGGAAGCATAAGAAAAAAAGGAAGAACTTAAAGCTTTTTACGCCGTATACAGAAAGATGTATCGAGAGATACATCAATTATGAGTTAGAGGATTTTTTTGAAATACCGGAGGCTTTGGGATCAAATAAAGCGCCTATTACGGCTCGTTCTTTTTATTTAAAAAACAAAATCAAAAATAAATTGATCGAAATTTTTCCAAAGTTAAGTTTGTTTAGGATCGGACAGAAGTTAAATATTTCAAAAGTCGACTTGAAGAATTATAGACATTCAGTCAACGGTCCTGAGTGCCGTATGCTGATACTAGATGCTCTGATTGCGAATCAAATATTATTCATTTATGAACAAGATATTCAAAAGTATATCGAATCGTCCCATGCCTTTGATTCTTTGCTGGCGGCCTTGACGGCTTATCTTAAATTTCAAAATCAATGTGAGAAACCACCTAAAAAGTTTCCAATTCAAGAAGGATGGATTGAGTTCCCGACCCCCAACTTCTCCTTCTAAGGTACCAGGTCGCTTTTCCGAATTATGGGGGGTATTTTTGATTTGAGTTGTAATTATGTAAAATATGAGTCTGGAGTGTAGTTGTTACTCCTCAGATCGAATTTAACCCGTATAATTCGGAAAAGCGACCTGGTACCTTAGAAGGCGAGGAGGATGACGACGACGATGTTGATGATGGCAGCTAGGGCTGTGAAGAGAGATTTTTTCTCTGAGTTATGGTCCTGAGAATCTCTGAGTTCTCCTTGAACAAGGGCCGTGGGAACTTCTGGCTTTGACGAATCCTTTAATGCATGCTGTGAGGTCAGTCGTTTAGACTCTTCTGAACTAAGAATAACTGATTTTTTCTGTAGTTTATCAAGAGAAATAAGTCTTTTAATTTCTACTGTTAAAATTTGGTTCTCATTTTTAACAACAGTTCCCTCTGCGTAGACAGTGTACTTTGCTCCACCTTGAAAAAGTGGTTGAGTATTAACTCTTTCAATCTCTATCCATTGAACTTTTTCTCCAGCTAAAATAGTGGATTTAGCGCCAACATCGACCTTAGCGATGAGAGTACTTCCTTCTTCAATAACAGTTTTTCCAATAAGTGGATCTACTATTTGAAAACCATGGTATGGAATTGTTGCAATAAAATCGCGAATTAACTTTTCAGAACTCTCTTCTAGCTGCTGCGCAATTGGCTTGCTAGAGTTAAAATCTAGAGATTTTTTCCAAAGTAGCATTCCATCTTGGCCAGCGTAGGCGAGCATTGTGAGAGATCTGCCTTGAATGTAAGTAGTAATCAAACAATCACTTTCTAAAATTTGTCCTAGAAGAATTGCGTCAGAAATCTTTAGCTGCGAACGCGGCTGGAATGTTTCTTTTTGTGTTAAAAAGCGTTTTGTAGCCACAAGGAATCTTTGGTATTCATTGAGTATCTCACGCACTTTCCACCACGCAAGCTCTGCTTCTTTTCGATAATTTCCTTGTGTATCGATTGGAAATATAACAACTCGGCGAAGTGTTTCATGGAAATACTTATTGGCTTGCTCTGGAGTGACTTCGGGTATGTCGGCTTTTATTTCTTGCTCTGCTTTTTCTTTTTTACCGTCAAACCCTTCTTCTGTAATTTCTTTTATCGGATTTAAATTAATCTCTTGAGATGGAGGGGGTATTTGGATTTCTGTAGATGGAGGAGTTTTTTGTTCTGCAGGTAGTTCTTGTTTGGCAGCAGTTGGATCTGGCGAAGTCGGCTCTTCTGAAACTGAGGATTCTGGCGTTTGAACGCTTTGTACAGGCGCTATTACCTCAGGAGACTGAGCTAACGACGTTGCACAAATAATTAAGACAATAGTCCAGAGCAGCTTAATAGGCATATTGTGATTTTACCTAAATGTTTATTGTATGTGCAAAGAAAAACCCTCGCCCAGACCCATATCAGCGTCCACCTACAAACAAATCTTTTAATTCGGGTATTTGAGAGGGGCTAGATGCCATTGTCATAGACCATGTCTCTGGGACTTCCATACAGAGACTCACACGATAACTTGAATTTCTTTTCTTAAATTCACTCTGAATATACTCAAACATCTCTGTTCGGAGGTTCTGATCATATCTCATTTTTCCGTCTTTGCTTTGAAACATTTCCGCCGTGTTAACCATATTTTGAGAAGAAAAACGCTCCCTCATGATATGTCTTTGTTCGGGTTGAAATCGGAGAGCTCCTACTGTGATATAAATCAAATCCTGTGGCGAAAATTTTTTAGTTATAGATTGTACTAGGTTAGAGTAATTCAATTTCCAATCTGGATGCCATATCATAGGGTCAACATGAAACGCGATTGTAAACCCTTTGGAGAGACATTTCTCTGCAGCTGTTAGACGCTGTTCTAAGCTTGCTGTGTTGTGTTCCTCTGAATCAATCACATTCTGAGGATTCACCGACCAACTGCATATGACATTATGAGCATGTGGAACATCCAAGAATTGATCTACTTTGCTGGATTTTGTTTTAAATTCTAATTTCCACTTTGGTAGATCTTTAAAAAACTCAATTAACCGTCTAGAATAAAGTGTGATTTCATCTAAACTGAGACTGTCGACTGTTTCTCCTGTGCCTACACGAAAGTATTTTTCAGGATTTTCATTAGCAATACTTTTGAGCTCAGATAGAGCTTTTTCTAAATTGGAATAAATCGTCATTACAGGTGTGTTGATATAGCTTTGCAGATAACAATAAGAGCAGTTCATATTGCACTGTAAGCCCAAATTTAAAACAAAATAATTACAACAAGTCAGACCTGGTTTAGCACCGGGACATCTTTTAAAAAACTCACCTTTATATTCTGTAATATAAAGATTGCGCTTTGACTTATTAAAATCTTCAGAGCTCATACGGCCCTCAAGTTGAGACAGTGGTTTTTGTGATACCACTTCAATTTTATCTACAGGAAACAAGGCATAGACCCTCTGTGCGACAGAAGATTCGACTGCCGACTGATCGATATAAATACGGTCGATGTTTTCAAAGGTTTTAATTTCCATTATTTTTTTTCCAAGTCGATTGCAATTTATGCTGTAAATCTGAAAGCTGAGATATTTTTTTTACATAATCTTCACTGTTTAAAGTAAAAAACTCTAAACGAATTCCGGATCTATCTCCCTCGCGTTGCCAGTTGGCTTTGACATGCGCTGGCCATGGAAAGGCTTTCACAAAATCTACCATTTTAAGATCATGTTGAGAGGAAATCGGGTATCGCATTTGGTGGAGTTGCTGATAGGCAATTTCTGCCGTTTTTGAGTTTTCCAAGATTACCCAAACCTCATGAGATGGGTTCATAAAAACAAATTCAATAATTTTAGATCCTAGGTGGCGATTTGGATTGAGTTTGCAAATTTGAGATGTCCAGTTTGAAAGATCTCGTAAATGTAAGGCAAGTAAGAGGGGTTTGAGCTCCATTAAACCAAGATCTTTTTCACTACACCAATTTTGAAATTCCGGACTCTGATTGATGAGAAGATCAAAAATGTTAGAAAGATCCTGAGACCATTTTAAATGATATGCGTGCAAGATCTTTTCGGGATCGAATGTAAGATGATGTCTTCTAAGAGCATCAAACAGCCGCGCAAATTCTGGAAGGGATAGTTTACGGTAAACAATGGGTAGGATTTCTTCTAAAGGCCCTTGTACTTCAAGGAGCAACTTTGGTTCACACTCAAAATGAGAAATTTGAAAACCTCTCCATGCATAGCCAATGACCGAAGGGTGCGGCGTATGAAGAGGAGAAAAAGAGAGGTTTTTTGTGCAATGCGAAATAGGGGTTAAATTCATATGTTTTGCTGGGATAACATGTTTGCAAAATAAAGATCAATCATTAATCTCAAGAGAGGAGATTAAGAATGGCGGATTGGCGTAAGTTTGCAGATATACAAGGTGACGTTATTTTTTTTGAATACGTCAGTGAAAAAATTGCGGCACAAGCGCCTCTTGTTTATGTTTGGGATCTAGATAAAACCTATTTGGATACAAATATTACATCGCTTCGGGGGCTCATTAAAACGATAAGGGAAAAGGCGTTTCAAAAAAAGAATGTACCAGGTAGTGCAACTCTTGTTCGATCACTTATTCAAAACAAAAAAGACTCTGCTCCAGCATT
This sequence comes from Bdellovibrionota bacterium, assembly GCA_963169805.1. Classification (GTDB taxonomy): domain Bacteria; phylum Bdellovibrionota; class Bdellovibrionia; order Bdellovibrionales; family JAEYZS01; genus CAUJDY01. Next base: position 8,391 of record CAUJDY010000072.1, read on the forward strand.
TCCGCTTTATTTTATAACGGCATCACCTCCGCAAATGGAGAGGAAAATTAAAGCAAAACTTGAGATAGATGGAATTTTGCCTTTTGGAGCATTCTTTAAAGATAATTTAAAAAATTTGAAACCAAATCGATTTAGAAGACTCACCCAACAAATTGGATTCAAGCTGCAGGCGTTACTGCAACTGCGAATTAAACTTAAGAGCGATGTTCAACAAATTTTGTGGGGAGATGATAGCGAAACGGATGCACTTATTTATTCTTTGTATTCAGATATATGTTCGGAACGAATTGATGTAGATGAGCAAATGAGTCTTCTTGAAAGTTTGAGTGTCACTCCTTATCAAATGAAGGTAATTTTGGATCTCAAAAAGCAAATTCCGAAACAAGACCCTGTTCACAAGATTTATATCAATCTTGCTACAGACACAGATCCGGACTACTACACAAAATTTGGTCGGCGAACAGTTCCAACATACAATACGTTTCAGGTTGCTCTTGATTTATTTCAGGATGCAAGAATTTCAGCTCAAACTCTAACAGGTATCGCTCAGGTTCTCATATCAGGTTATGCCTTTTCAAAAGAAGAAATATTGTGGAGTTTGGAAGATTTAATTCAGAGGCGCATTTTGAATCCGGAGTCTGTGGATACTATAGTGAGCATACTCAGAGAAAATCAAATTTTACCCTATCAGTATAAATTTACTCAAAAAACTCAGACTATACTTGGAACCAAAATAGATTTGCTCGAATGGGTTCCTACAAAGATTGATTATTTAAACGACTACAGATAGTCTTCTTACAAAAAGGATATTCTATGTCAGCAGTACAAATTCAAAGATCTGCAAACGGCTGGATTGCAGGCGTATGTGCGGGGTTAGCAAAACATTTTGATATACCAGTGTGGATTGTTCGTATGGCATGGATTTTAGGTGTAATCTGTGTTGTTCCTTTTTTATTTTACTTTGTATGTGTAGTGAGTTTACCAAAAGAAAATAATCAGGAAGCGTTCTATAAGCCCAAAGTATTAGGTGTTTGTTATGATTTGAGCAAAACTCATGGAACAGACTTATCTCTCTTGAGAGTTTTTGCATCTTCTCTAGCGCTCATCTCTTTTGGAGTTGTCGCATTGATCTATTTAGGGCTGAGATTAGTTGTAGCAAAACAATCTAAAAACTAGATATTAGAATACTTCTTGTGGCTCTCTGAAATTAATTTGAAAAATAACGCGAATATAAACCAAAAGGTACGGCGTACCTTTTTTATTCGAAGTTGATTGGGTAGTTGACGACGATAGGGTCTCCATCGAATTTTCGAAAGCGACATCGCTCAAGTACTGACATTGTACATTTTTCGAGAGCAGGATCTGACATTGTACTATTCACAAGACTTACACTAGAGACCTTTCCTTCTACGTCAATTGTAAATGCTAAATGAATTTGCCCTCTTGAATCTGGTTTTAAACGTAAATGTTGAGCATAACATCTATTGAAGAAAGGTTTTTGTGAGTTCACAATTTGTGCGATGTACTCGTCAGATAATGTTTCTCTAGGTTTTTTAGGCGGAGCTTTCTTTTCTTCTTCTACAACAATCTTTTTCTTTTCTTCTAACTTTTGCTTTTGAAGGGGAGCTTGTACGACTTCCTGTTCTTTGATGTTTTCAATAAGTTCAACAGGTGTTGTTAAGTCAATTTGAACGGGCTTTTGTGGAGTTCTGCCTGCTAGGTCCTGAAAGGTATTATTTTTGTTCACAATAATTTTACCTGCTGCCGCAGTTTTAAGGACTGTAAATTCCCCTTTGAGAAACGTAATTTGAATTGCACCAGAAGCATCTTTTTTGGGAGTTTCAATAACTACAAGTGAGTTCGGTTGAACTTCAATTTCAAAGCCAGAAACAAATGAAATTTTTGCTGTTGAATTCTCATCAGTTGTAAGAGTGTCTTGGTCTTTTAATTCCGTTTGTTTTTGTACATTTTTGTAGCGAAGGCTCTGAGCTTTTTTGAAACGGACTTTACCGCTAAAGGTTTCAACTTTTGCAATTGTAGTACGTGTATCAGTGGGAGAGATGAGCTCATCAATTTTTTCTACAATAGCCTCATGATAAACAATGATGAGGAGCCCAAGTACTAAGAACGGTAATATCAATAGATTCTTTTTCATCTCAAGCTCCCCAGCTCATATTCTAAACGTCAAATAGGACTGGGGTAAAGACGAAATGAAGAGGTTGATTACTTTGTAGCTTCTGGAGTAGGTGCTGCAGCCGGAGTTTCGGTTTGTGCAGGAGCCGCTGGTGCAGATGTTGCCGTAGGAGCAACTCTGTCCAGCGCTGATTCATCAGACTCTGCTGTAAATTTTGAAAGTAATAAACTTGTAACTGCAAATATTAAAACAACGTAACGTGTGAGTTTAAACAAAAAGTGAGGTGCGCCAGTTGGACCAAGAATAGAGTTTGTAGCGCCTCCGCCTCCAAACGATCCTCCCATAGCCCCTTTAGAGTCTTGAATAAGAACAAGTCCAATCAGGAGTAGTGCTGCTAAAACATGAAGTACAGTTAAGAAAGCCATTGTTAGCCCTTTGTTTATGTTAGAAGAAATTTATAGGGCGATACTGAATTTTCTGTCACTTGAATTTTGACTAGCGTGCCGCGTCAACTGGTCTTGTCAGATTAGTTTTGCAGATCTCTGAAAAACTATCGGCTTTGAGTGAGGCTCCACCTACAAGAAAACCATCAATATCGGCTTTAGCGGCCAATAGCCCGGCGTTTTCAGGTTTGACCGAGCCACCGTATAAAAGTGCCACATCGTCATTGCCAAGGCGCTTTAACGTGTTCCGAATAAACTCATGAGCCTCTTGAGCTATGTCTGGTGTTGCAACCTCGCCAGTTCCAATGGCCCAAACAGGTTCATATGCAATAATAAGCTTCTTAAGATCAGCATCTTTTAAGCCCTCTTGGATTTGCGTTTCTAAAACTTCAAAAGTCTTATTAGATTTTCTTTCTTCAAGTGTTTCTCCAACACAATACATAGGTATCAGTTTATTTTCTTGGGCTTTGAGAATTTTCTTTTGGCAGGATTCGTTTGTTTCTCCAAATAATTGCCGACGCTCACTGTGACCCACCAGTACGCTTGAGCAGCCCATATGAAAGAGTGTTTGAGGAGAGACTTCACCTGTAAATGCACCTTCATTTTCAAAATAGCAGTTTTGAGCTCCGACTTTTATGTTGGTGCTGGCAAGTGCAACTTTAAGTGTTTCGATGCAAATGGATTGTGGAAATATAAAAATATTTTTTTCCATATGAATGGGAAGGAGCTTGCGAAGGGATTCACAAAAAGAGCGTGTCTCTTGCGGATTTTTATACATTTTCCAGTTAGCAGCAATAATTCGTTGTCTCATTAAAACATCCCCTCCCAATAATTGGACTAGTATCGCGCTCTAAAAACCTCAAGACCTGCAAGTTTGTCTCCTTGAAGATATTCAAGAGAAGCTCCTCCTCCAGTCGAAATATGTGAGACGCCTTTTGCAAAACCAGAGGCATTAAGTGCAGATACACTGTCTCCTCCTCCAACGATGGTCATTCCTTTGCACAAGGATACGGCTTTTGCAACTTCGAAGGTTCCTTTTTCAAAGGGTGGTTTCTCAAACATTCCCATTGGACCGTTCCAAAAAACGGTTTTGGCCTTTGAGATAGCATGGCTATAGAGAGCAGCAGTTTTAGGTCCGATATCGAGTGCAACTTTGCCATCAGGAATAGAAGGCGAATCAATATTTGTAGGATCAACTGGATTCTCAAAGTTGTTCACTACGCAATGGTCTACAGGTAGCAAGATAGTTTTGTTTCGAACTTCAAGTTTGCGCATGAATTCTCTTGCGTAGGTAACACGATCCTTTTCAACTTTTGAATTGCCCGTAGAGTGCTTTTGAGCAGCTAAGAAAGTATAGGCCATCGCTCCGCCAATAATAAAAATATCAGCTTTTTCAACAAGGGCATCTAGCACGCCAATTTTGTCTGATACTTTCGAACCACCAAGAGCAACAACGTAAGGGGACTCGTATCCGGCAAGAACCTTATCTAACCACTCAATTTCTTTTTGCATCAAAAATCCAACGCCCTTTTCTTTGACTAACCTTGGAAGAGCATCAATTGTTGAGTGAGCTCGATGGGAAGCCCCAAATGCATCATTGACGTAGACATCTGTATATTCACTTAGAATTTTTGCGAACTTATCATCATTCTTTTGTTCGCCCTCGATAAAACGAACATTTTCTAACATCAAAACTTGATTTCTTTTGAGACCGGGGAGTAGTGCCAATGGTGTTTCACTTGCTGGATCTTCTACAAGATGCACATCTATATTTAACAGTTCAGATAATCTTTCTGCTACTGGCTCAAGAGAGTATTTTGCATCAAAACCTTCCGGTCTTCCTAGATGTGAAGCAATTATAAGTTTTGCGTTGTTTTCGAGGCAGTACTTAATTGTAGGCAAAGCTTCTCGAATGCGAGTGTCATCTGTGATTTGCTTATCTTTAAGAGGTACATTCAAATCCAAACGCAAGAATACGCGTTTATCTTTGATGTTGAGTTCATTAATAACCTTAATACCTTTGAGTCCTGGAGTCATTTTTAGAGTCCTTTAGATTGCATATAAAGTGCGAGGTCTACCATGCGATGAGAAAAACCCATTTCATTGTCATACCAAGAGAGAACTTTGATCATATTTTTGTCGATCACCATCGTGGACGCAAGATCTATGATTGAGCTATATGGGTTCCCAATAAAATCTGTACTTACAAGTTCATCTGTTTCGCATTTGAGAACACCTTTGAGTTCTCCTTCTGCTGCTTTCATGAGAACACTGTTAACTTCTTCTTCAGTTGTTTGTTTTTTAATGAGAGCAACAAAGTCTACTAAGCTTACATTTGGAGTTGGAACACGAATGCTTACTCCATCAATTTTACCTTTGAGATCAGGCATAACTTCACCTACGGCTATAGCCGCGCCCGTTGTAGTTGGGATCATTGAGAGGGCTGCTGCGCGAGCACGTCTTAAATCCTTGTGACCAGCATCGAGAAGTTTTTGATCGTTTGTATAGGAGTGGACAGTTGTCATCGTGCCTTTTTCAATTTGGAAGTTTTGGTGAAGAATTTTTACGAGAGGCGCTAAGCAGTTTGTTGTACAGGAGGCATTTGAAACAACCTTGTGTTGAGCTGAGTTATATTGAGTGTGGTTCACTCCGTACACAACTGTAAAGTCTACGCCTTCTGCTGGTGCAGATACCAAAACTCTTTTGACTGAACCTTTAAGATGCTTTTGAAAATCTTCAGCTTTTTTAAAAGCACCTGTACATTCAAAAACCATATCAACTTCCCAATCACTCCATGGGATGTCTGCAGGATTTCGAGTGCTTGAAAACGGAATTTCTTTTCCGTCGACAATAATTCCCGTTTTTCCTGGTTTTACGTCAAAGGCTGCTTGTCTATGAGTGCTGTCATATTTGAGTAGATGTGCATTTGTTTTGATATCTGCTGTGTCGTTAATGCCAACAAAATCAACTTTTCCATAACCTGCTCGAAAAACCATGCGACCAATTCGACCAAAACCATTAATTCCAACTCTGAGTTTTCTAGACATGACAGACTCCTTAGAAAGTTTATTATGCAGATGTTTTAGGCTGTGTCCGAAGAATTTGCAACGGCCGCCGCTGAGCGCCTCTTTGCGTCAATCTTCTCAAGGTATGAACTTTGGAAATAGTTTTTTTGTATTTTCTAATATTTGGTCACTGAGTACTTCTAAGCTAATGCCCTTAAGTTGGGCTACAAAATCCGCAGTGTGAATAACATAGGCGGGTGTATTTTTTTTTCCTCTATGAGGCATAGGAGCGAGGAAGGGGGCGTCTGTCTCTACATGAATGCGGTCTAGGGGTAAAGATCTTACTACTTCTTGGAGTTCCGTCGCTTTTTTAAAAGTAACAACTCCACTAATAGAAATATTAAAGCCTAATTTTAGTGCTTCGTCTGCAAGCCATTGTGTTCCCGTAAAACAGTGGAGGAGTCCTTTTACAGAACCTTTAAATTTTTTAAGAATATCGATAGTATCTTTTTCTGCATCTCGTGTATGAATTTCAACAGGAAGATTTAAATCTGCTGCAATCTGTAGTTGTTTTTCAAATGCGAATTTCTGCTCCTCTAAACTGGAATTCATATAATAATAATCAAGTCCAATTTCTCCAATCGCAATAACTTCTTTTTGTAGTGAGTTTACGCGAATGCTTGCTTCAACGGCGTCATTGTAAAGTTTGGCATCATGAGGGTGAATACCGAGTGTGCAAAAAACAGAAGGGTAATTTTTTTGAGCGAATTGTAACACGGGGCCATGGTCATCCGGCGTTGTCCCAATGTTAATAAATCGGTAGACGCCTTGAGATTTTGCTAACTCTAGGGCCTCTTCAGGGCTACCTTCTAGCATTCCAAAATGTGTATGTGTATCAATCCACTTCATTTGATTAAATCTAGTGCAATTTTTGCGAATTGTGTACTGTTTTATAGGGAGTGCTGAGTTCACTTGTCGAGCTCCCGGAATCAAGAGTATACTTACGAAAATGAGCACAGTAGCAGGTAAATCAGGCGCAAAAAAAGATATCTTTATGGCTCTTGGAGCTTTAGGAGTTGTCTTTGGTGATATTGGAACCTCTCCCTTATATGCCATGAAGGAAAGTCTTCATCATGCGCAAAAATTTGACTCTTTATTCATCATGGGGTTGTTATCCATGATCGTCTGGTCGATGGTCATTAGTATCTCATTAAAATATTTATTATTTGTGATGAAGGCGGACAATAAGGGTGAGGGTGGGGTGCTAGCTCTCACGACCTTGGTTTGCCGCAGAAGTGAAGATACGCTCATGCTCCAAAAATCCTGGATTTTATACATTGGTCTTTTTGGTGCGACCTTCATGATCGGTGATACACTCATCACCCCCGCAATATCTGTCATGTCCTCTGTTGAAGGTTTAAAAATTATAACACCAGTATTTGAAGACTTCATTGTCCCTATTACTCTTTTAATTCTTTTATTTTTAGCTCTGATACAGCGTTTTGGGACAACTAAGATTGGAGTGCTATTTGGTCCAATTATGCTGCTTTGGTTTTCATCTATTGGAATTGCAGGAGTTTACTCGGCACTTCAACAACCTGAAATATTTGGTGCTCTCAATCCTTACTACGCTTACACATTCTTCTTTGATAATTTACCCCTGTCGTTTGTAATTATGTCTTCAGTTTTTCTTGTTATTACAGGAGGAGAGGCTCTTTATGCAGACATGGGGCACTTTGGCCTGAAAGCAATTTCTAGAGCTTGGCATTTTGTTGCTCTTCCGGGATTAGTTCTAAATTATTTCGGCCAGGGAGCTTTAATTTTAAGAAGTCCAGAGCTTGCAGCAAATCCATTTTTTTATATGGTTCCGGAGTGGGCTCTAATTCCAATGGTTATCCTTGCATGTTGTTCGACTGTCATTGCATCACAAGCTGTGATTTCGGGTTTGTTTTCTTGGGCGCGCCAAGCTGTTCAACTTGGGTACCTACCTCGTTTGAGAATACTTCACACTTCTCATGAGGAATTAGGACAAATTTATGTTCCTGCTGTTAACTTTTTTATTTTAATTGGAACTGTATGGCTTGTAATCGAATTCAAAACTTCAAGTGGCTTAGCGGCGGCCTATGGTATATCAGTATCTGCTACAATGTTGATTACAACAATCTTGGTGGGCCTTGTTGCTCGTAGATCTTGGGGTTGGTCAATTTTAAAGTCTTCCGTCGTATGTGGATCCTTTTTGATTATTGAGCTTGTTTTCTTTTCTTCTAATATTCTGAAAATAAAAGACGGTGGGTGGGTCCCTATTAGTATTGCAGCAATTGCATTTTTTCTGATTACAACGTGGAAAAGAGGGCGAAGGCTATTGATGCTTGAAATCCGTGAAAGAACATTGAAGCAAGACGAGCTGGATACCTTAATTGAAGAAATTAAACCAGTGTCTGTTCCAGGTACTGCAATTTACATGGTTGGAGATCAAAGGACCGTTCCACCATCATTTGTTTTCAACTTGAAGCACAACAAAGTCTTGCATAAAAACGTTATCTTTTTAACAATTCGAACTCAAGAAGTGCCCTATGTACCATCAAATGAAAGATTATCATTCCAAAAAATTGATCGCGGCTTCTACAGAGTCGTTGTAAGTTTAGGTTTTAGTGACAGCTCAGATGTTCCAAGAATCTTAAACAATCTAGATGGCTTGATCCCTGATTTTGATAGTCAAGAAGCGACTTATTTCCTGGGGCGAGAAATATTAATTCCAACTTCAAATCGTGGAATGCTAGAGGTAAGAAAAAAAGTATTTTCTGTAATGTCCAAAAATGCAGAAGGGGCTAAGAATTACTACAATCTTCCGACCGAGCAAGTGGTTGAAATTGGAATGCAAATTGAAATTTAAATTTAAAAAAATTTAAGTCGTATATTCTAGCGTCCAGTTTTCGAAGGCCAGAACTCGATCTACATTTCCTTGAATATCTTTCTCAACTTGTTTTGCAATTTCAAACAGAGAAAATATTTTTTCATCCGGTAAAGATTTAAGAGATTCTAAAAGATCCAGATGATCTGCGTGAATAATAGTAGGGATGTTGCTTTTGTAGAATGAAAGATCTCTTAAAAACTGCATCCAACACAAAATAACATACAGAGCGGTCTCACGATCTCTGACTGTTTCTTTCAGATCAGAAAAAGTTTGTTTGAGGCTGAGTGACTGAGAGTTTTGAATAATTTGAAAAGCTTTTTTTCTGAGGTTATCCATTTCTGGAGTCATGAGGATTTGTATCATGTCAAATCGACCGTGCGAGGCATTGAGAATCCAATCTGGTAGATTCATTTTAGATTGGATCTGCTCTTTTGAAAGAGGTGCAAATCGAATTAACTGCGAACGTGATCTGAGAGTTTTTAACACAGACTGCTCTGTTGGAGAAATAAGAATAAAATGTGTGTTTTGAGGAGGCTCTTCCATGACCTTCAATAGTGAATTTGCAGCTTGCACGTTCATTTGGTGGGCGTTTTCTATAATAACGAATCGTCTGGGAGTTGTGCTCTTGAGGTTGAGAAACTGGTGAATGTCCTGAGCTTGAGAAATTTTAATTTGAGCGCCGTCGGGCTCTATATACAAAAGGGATTCATGTTGGTTGGATTCGATTTTTAGGCAATCTCCGCATTTGCCGCACCCTCTATTTTGACACATAGAAATTTGACAAAAAGCTCTGGCAAAAAGTTTCTTTCCAATGCCCTGTGATCCCACAAACAGATAAGCGTGTGAGAGTAGATCTTTTTGCAGAAGATCTTTTAATTTTTGGAGTTGTTCTTGGTGACCAATAAGGCTATCCGCAATTAAAGCCATTTTAATCCTCGAAGATGGTGCATCAACTGAGAGTGCAATGTTTCAACATTGAGTGCTGCATTTAGGGTCAGCCATGTGGGGCTCTCGGCTTGTTTCAAAAAGCTTTTTCGGATACGTTCATGAAAATCTCGGTCTTCTTTTTCCATTCGGTCTGCTGCTTCATTTCTTCCAGATCTCCGTTTTTCACTTTCTTCTGCAGATAAGTCTAAGAGCACGGTTAAATCTGGTTCCAGATGACCTGTGGCAAACTGGTTGAGCCAGGTGACTTGATCTTCTGATATATGACGACCACCAGATTGAAAAGCAATACTCGAAGCACTAAAGCGGTCGCATAAGACCCACTTTTTATCAGCTAGTGCAGGGCGAATGAGACGATCCACATGTTGGGCTCGAGCGGCTTCATACATCAGGAGTTCCGCTCGTGGAACAGGCGCCTCTCCCTCTGTTCTCAAAATCATGTGCCGCAGCTCATCTCCAAGTTTTGAACCTCCGGGCTCGCGTGTATGAATGTGATGGATACGACTTTGGTCAAGTTCCTGGGAAAGTTTTTTGATGAGAGTTGTTTTTCCTGATCCGTCCAGGCCTTCAAATACGATAAACTTCATGGCCACAAAGTATTTTATAGTCCATGGTCTGTCACCGGAATTCTTTGATAAGGTAGATGTAAATAGGAACGGGCTAGACTTATTAACTCATTTAAAACCCTAGTGTTTTTGCCGATATATCTTGTATGAGTTTACCTGACTACAAAGTTCTCATCATTGACAAAGATGGCCAAAATTCGCGCCGTATTGCCGACTTTTTGAAAGAAAAAGGTTTTGATACAGAAACTGCAAATACGGGTGAAATGGGAATTGAGAAAATAAAAATATTTAAACCGAAGTACGTTGTTGTAGATCTTGTTTTGCCAGATATGAATGGCTTTGATTTTCTAGATTTTCTTCTCGCAAACAGACAAATTGTGCCGCAAGGAATGAAAACACTTGTCATGTCCTCTCATAACAATGCTGAAAACGTAAAAAAGGCAATTCGCAAAGGTGCCTGTGATTATATAATTAAGCCTATAAAAGCTGAGACGCTTCTTCCGAGAATTATCTTCCACGCGCAAACAAAAAGAAGTATTGAGCCTCTCAAAGAAGAAAGTCGTAGTGACTCTGCAGCAACTGGCATCATGGACTCTACGAGCATGTATTTGCACCTTTTTAATCTGGTTTTGAAAGAAGCCAACACGCGAAAAAGTGAGCATGAGGTTCTGTTTAATATGACGCGTATGTTAGCGATTACTCTCAAAGCTGTTCGATGCTCTTTGATTCAGTGTGATGAAGATCGTGTGACTGGTTACGTAAGGGCTTCTCATGATGATTTAAACGTAAACAATATTAAAATTGATCTCGAAAAATATCCAGAGGTTGTGGACGTTATGAACCGAGAGCAACCCGTTATTATTGAAAATCTAGATAGTGATCCGGCTTTGGCGGAGATTAAAAAGAATTTTCAAAATATCAAATTCAATTCTATGATTATATGCCCAGTTTATAAGCTGGGGTATTTTTATGGAGTTGTTTCTGCGCGCATGAACGATAAGTCTAAGGCATTTTCTGAAGATCAAATTCGTTTCACAATGATTATGAGCCAGATCATTAGTTTAATTCTAAACTCCCACATCCCTCTACCAATTGAATTAAAAAGACCGGCCTAAATTTTGTATTTTTCACTCTGAAATCGCCCAATAACTTCTTGATTTCCTTACATTCTTAGATAAACTCGGCCTGCTTTTTACTAAAATCACAACGGAGTCTTATTATGACAGAAAAAGTCCGACAGATATTAAGTTGGTATGGATCTGACAATCCTGGAACACTTACAAACCTAGCTCGTCTTTTAAACCAGGGACGTATTGGTGGAACAGGAAAGTTGGTTATTCTTCCTGTAGACCAGGGGTTTGAGCATGGTCCGGCAAGATCGTTCGCTAAAAACCCAGCGGGCTACAATCCTCATTATCATTTTGAACTTGCAATTAAATCTGGTTGTAATGCTTACGCAGCGCCTCTTGGTTTCATTGAAGCAGGGGCTCGAGATTTTGCAGGAGAAATTCCTCTTATTTTAAAAATTAATAACTCGGATGTTTTATTCAACAACAAGGCTCCCATTTCCGCTCTAACTTCGAGTGTTGACGATGCTCTTCGACTTGGGTGTGCAGGAATTGGATTTACAATCTATCCGGGGTCTGCAGAGAGAAAGCAAATGTATGAAGAAATAGCTCTCGCAGCGCAAGAGGCAAAGAAAGCTGGATTAGTTGTTGTGATTTGGTCGTACCCGCGTGGCGAAAATCTATCTAAGGATGGCGAGACTGCAATTGATGTGATTGCTTACGCCGCTCAAATTGCAGCACAATTAGGAGCGCATATTATTAAAGTGAAGCCTCCAACAAAGCACATTGAGCAAGCAGAAGCTAAAAAGGTTTTTGAGGATCAAAAAATACCAATCGATACGCTCTCGGATCAAGTTCGACATGTTGTTCAAAGTTGTTTTGCAGGTCGCAGAGTTGTGATTTTTAGCGGTGGAGCTGCAAAGGGTACTCAAGATGTTCTTGATGAAGTTAAGGGTATCGCAAAAGGTGGTGGTTTTGGAAGTATTATGGGACGTAATGCTTTCCAAAGACCAGAGAAAGAAGCCATCGATTTGATTCATAAAGTTCAAGATATTTTTGTGGCTAACTAGTTTAAGAATTTTTCATTAAAAAAGAAAAACAGGATAGGGAATGAGTTTAGATAAAGAAAACCCATTAAGAGCTGAAAAGAGACGCAAGTTACATGAACTAAAAGAAAAAGGAGTTAATCCCTTTCCTTATTCATTTGAAAGAACTTTAAATGCCACAGAAGCTCGTAAAAGATTTGAGGGACTTGGGCCTGGAGAAAATCGTCCAGACAAGTTTAAAATGGCAGGTCGCATACTTACAAAGCGTCCAATGGGAAAAGCTGCATTCTTTACGTTCCAAGATCAAGAAGGAACGTTCCAAGGGTACTTGAAAACTCAGGAGTTATCAGAAAAAGATAGACTTGCGTTTGAGTATTTGGATATCGGAGACATTGTTGGGTTATCAGGTTTTATTTTCAGAACTCAAAAGGGAGAGTTGTCGATTCACTGTGAAGGTTTTGAAATGCTCTGTAAAACTCTTGAGCCCCTTCCTGAAAAATATCACGGCCTTGCGGATGTTGAGTTGCGCTACAGATACCGTCACTTGGATTTGATTATGAATCCAGAAACACGAAAAGTCTTTCAAATGCGTTCGCGTGTAGTGAGTTTGATGAGACAATTTTTAGATGCTAGAGGTTTTTTAGAAGTTGAAACTCCTATTTTGCAGCCTATCTATGGTGGTGCGGCAGCGACTCCATTTACAACACATCACAAAGCTCTTGATATGAAGCTATATATGAAAATATCTCCGGAGTTGTATCTCAAAAGACTTATCGTGGGTGGTTTTGACAAAGTTTATGATCTTAATCGCTGTTTTAGAAATGAGGGAATTGACCGCTCTCATAATCCAGAATTCACGATGTTGGAGTGGTACGAAGCCTACACGGACTACAATTATCAAATGAAACAATTTGAGGAGATTATTTCTTATATCGCTAAAGAAATAAAAGGTTCCTATAAATTTGAGTACCAAGGAAAAGAGATTGATTTTACAACTCCTTGGAGACGACTTACAATGATTGACGCCATCAAAGAGTTTGGTGGTTTGAATGTAGATGAAATGTCTGAGTCTCAAATTGCAGAGGAATGTAAAAAACGTGGATGTGAAAAGAAACATACGAATAAGGGTGAGTGGATTGCAGAGTTATTTGACTTAACAGCAGAGGCTCACTTGTGGAATCCTGTTTTTATAACAGATCATCCAAAAGAAATTTCTCCTTTAACAAAAAAACATAGAGAACGAGATGATCTTGTTGAAAGATTTGAGCCATTTGCTGCAGGTATGGAAATTGGAAATTCCTATTCTGAATTAAATGACCCTGAAGATCAAAGAGAACGGTTAGAGGCTCAGGATGAGATTCGCCAATCTGTAAAAGACAGTGAAGCTCACCCTCTGGATGAAGATTTTCTTCATGCCATTGATGTTGGAATGCCTCCAACGGGTGGAGTTGGAATTGGCGTGGAAAGAATTGTTATGATAATGACTGATCAGCCGTCTATTCGTGATATTATTTTCTTTCCAACAATGAAACACAAGAATGATTAAGAAGTTTGATTTTGATTTACTCCAAGCAAACATCAAGGAATTTCATAATAGACAACTCACTCACAAGAAAATTTTAGTTGCAGTCTCAGGAGGTGAGGACTCTGTTGTTCTAATGGATCACCTATATGAGATGAAAAAAAAGATTCCCACTTTACATATAGATTGCCTGTATGTTCATCACGGTCTCACCGGAAACAAAAATATCGATGCTTACAGAGACTCTTGCAGAGATCTTGTGGAAAAAATTTCGGATCATTATGGATGCCAATTTTTTACGAACACTCCTCAAAAAGTATCAGATAAGCAAAGCGAACAGTCTTTGAGGAATATGAGGCATGCTATTTTTAAATCTTATTTAGATACTTATGATTTTCTTGCGACTGCCCACCACCAAGATGATGTTGTAGAAACCCTATTGATTCGACTCATCCGAGGCACTGGCGCCCAAGGGTTAGCTACGATGAGTTATTTAGATGGGGCTATGCTTAGGCCTTTAATCCACTGGACAAAAGAAGATGTGTCTAAATATGCACAGAAAAAGAAACTGAAGTTTTTGGCCGATCCCAGTAATGATGACACTCGCTATTTAAGAAATTGGATACGCCAAAATTGGCTAAAGGACTTGGACGCATACAAGCCAGGAAGTTTGAAGTCGTTTAAAAGATCTCTTCTTCAGTTAAAAGAGACTCTCGCAGAAGAATCTCGTAAAACGTATTTAGATCCACTCGAGCGAGCAATTGAGCCTGACGGTATTAAAAAATCTGCGTTTTTATTTCTTAACAAAGCAGAACAAAGAGCTCTTTTGGCCCTCTATTTGAATAAGATGAACATGAAAAATTACAAAACAACCCATTTAGATGAGATTTTAAAGCGCCTTGACAGCCCACGAAAAAAGCTCACATTTGAGTTGCTAAAATGCCGCTGGACTATTGACACTGAGCATATCTCAGCTGTGCATCTAGACTTATGAGAAGTTCATCTCTGAAGGCCTCTCTGATAAGTTTGTGAGTCTTGTAAAAACATGTTAGATTCAGAGTAGATCATAATCTATTGGAAAGAGGAAGAAATGCGATCAAGTCAAAAGACATTAGCACTCTGGGCTTTACTGGTGGTAGTCGCCATCGTTTTATTTCAGGTTTACGATCAAAAACTTCAAAACACGATCAATGATTTTAATTTTGCTAAATTCGTCGAGGCTGTTAAGCAAAAGGAAATTAAAACAGAATCCATCGTATTCAATCAACAAACAGGTGAAATTGGTGGAGAGATAAAAGACGAGTTTAAAGAAAAATACAAAGATGCAACCAAGTTCATGATTGTTGGAAATACCAATGATGAAACTTTTAAAATTCTACAAGAAAATGGCTACACGCCGAACTATATCCGCACAGATAACAATGGATTTTTACAGTCTCTATTTGTGAATTGGTTGCCACTCATTTTTATATTTTTGATGTTTATGTTTTTTATGAGACAGATTCAGGTCGGTGGCGGTAAAGCTATGAGTTTTGGGAAAAGCCGCGCTAAGATGCTTACCGAAAACAAAAATAAAGTAACATTTAAAGAAGTTGCTGGAGCAGATGAGGCAAAAGAAGATCTTAAAGAAATCATCGATTTTTTAAAAGCACCAAAGAAGTTTACGAATCTAGGTGGGCGAATTCCAAAAGGTGTTCTTCTCGTTGGTCCTCCGGGAACAGGGAAAACTCTCCTTGCTCGTGCAGTTGCAGGTGAGGCGGGAGTCCCATTTTTTAGTATTTCAGGTTCTGACTTTGTTGAGATGTTTGTTGGAGTTGGAGCCTCGCGTGTTCGTGATTTGTTTGAGCAGGGAAAAAAGAACGCTCCTTGTATCATTTTTATAGATGAAATTGATGCTGTAGGAAGACATCGTGGAGCTGGGTTAGGTGGCGGACATGATGAAAGAGAGCAAACTCTAAACCAACTTCTTGTTGAGATGGATGGTTTTGAGGGGAGTGATGGAGTTATCCTTGTAGCTGCAACAAACAGACCCGATGTTTTAGATCCTGCACTTTTAAGACCAGGGCGCTTTGATAGAAGAGTTGTTGTAGGAAAGCCTGACATAAGAGGACGTGAGGAAATCTTAAAAGTTCATACACGAAAAACTCCTTTAGCAAAAGAAGTACAGCTTGATAAAATTGCAAGAGGAACACCTGGTTTTTCTGGTGCTGACCTTGCCAATTTAGTGAATGAAGCTGCATTGAGTGCGGCTCGCCTTAATAAAAAAATTCTAGACATGGATGATTTCTTTTTTGCAAGAGATAAAGTCTTGATGGGACCTGAGAGACGATCCATGGTCATTTCTGAAAAAGATAAAAAAAATACAGCTTATCATGAGGCAGGGCATACTATTGTTGGAAAGCTTCTCAAGGGATTGGACCCAATTCATAAGGTGACAATTATCCCTCGTGGAATGGCTCTTGGTATTACACAAACACTTCCTGAGGAAGATCAGCTTAATCTGACAAGGGAAAAAGCTAAGAATATGATTGCATTTTTATTTGGAGGTCGTGCTGCTGAAGAGTTGATTTTCACAGATTACACCACTGGTGCATCAAATGATATTGAAAGAGCTACGGATCTTGCAAGACGTATGGTCTGTGAGTGGGGGATGAGTGATAAGCTGGGTCCAATTCACTATGAAAAAAGAGAAGGCCATGTGTTCCTTGGAATGTCCCAGGGGGGTGGTAGTAAAGAATACTCTGAACAAACTGCCAGAGAGATTGATGCAGAAATTAGTGCGCTCGTAAATGAAGGGCATAATAAGGCTCTTCAAATTTTGCGAGACAATGAAGTTATTTTGAAGAACTTATCAGAAGCTCTCGTTGAAAGAGAGACTCTTGAGGGTAATGAGATCGATATGATTATGGCAGGGAAGACTCTTGTCGATATTGATGCAGATCGCGCATCACGAGCAAAAGAACTTCAAGAACAAAGTCTTAAGCAAGAAGAAGAAAATAAACGTAAAGAGGCTGAAGAATTAAAGGCAAGAGGTTCTAAAGATGGCGCAGGAGGCGTCGGGAACCCTGGTCCTGTCTCTGTATAAATTAATTGAGGTCATAGGATGTGAGCTTTATTAACCGCTTCGTAGAAAACATTTCTTGGATATTGAGCCAAGTCCGTATTTGGGACTTGGTTGACATGTTTTTGGTATGGCTCATTGTCTACCGTATCTTACTTTTAATAAGACAAACTCGTGCAATTCAAATGCTCTCAGGATTAGGGATTCTGGCTATTACATACGTCAGTAGTACCTGGTTTGATTTATTTACTATCAAGTGGTTGCTCGAAAACTTTTTTGATAATCTTTTTGTTATTGTTGTTGTTCTTTTTCAGAATGAAATTCGAAAGGCGTTGGCTCATATTGGGCGTAATCCATTTTTTAGCGGAGTTTCGGCTGTAGAGGAAACTCAGGTCATAGAAGAAATATCAAAATGTGCCATTCAGCTAGCACAAAAAGGATGTGGAGCTCTCATTGTTATTGAAAGAGAAATGGGGCTAGAAGAATTTGTAGAAGTAGGCACGCATTTAGATGCATCTGTTTCTGCAGAGCTTTTGAATTCCATTTTTATGCCAGTATCGCCTCTGCATGACGGGGCTGTGATCGTACGTGGAGGGCGCTTAAGAGCCGCGGGATGCTTTTTGCCATTAACCAAGAGCCCGCAAATTGATAAGAATTTGGGAACACGTCATAGAGCTGCCATAGGGTTAACAGAAGAGACAGATGCTGTAGTAATTGTTGTGAGTGAAGAAAATAATTTTGTAAGTATTGTCGAGGGGGGATCTATGTCTCAAGATTTAGACCATCCCTCATTGCGTAAGAGACTCTATGAGGCTTTCAATATGACGCCTGATTTTGAAACTGAAAAGGGTGTCACATGAACGAAATTAAAGAGTATATAACACAAAATGGTTCCTACAAAGTAGTAGCGTTACTCATTACTCTAATTTTATGGATCACAGTTTTAGGAAATAAAGATCAGGTGTTGAATCAAACGGTGCAATTAAATTTTGTTTTGCCCGAGAATCATGTGATTTCAAATGCAGTTACAAACCAAATTCAAGTTCAAATATCTGGAAGTAGGTTATCACTTAAAAAACTTTCTAAAGGAATGGATCCGATCGAAATCAATCTAGCAGATATTAAGGCAGGACGCACTATCGTCTCTATTCCCACCGATAGTATAAATCTTCCGTTTGGATCTCAGGTTGTGAATATGAACCCAGCTTCAATTGTTGTTGATATTGATCGCATCATTACTAAAAGAATACCTGTTAAGTTTCAGTGGGACTCAGAGGAAGAGCCGTCCGATCTTGTGGTAAAATCTATCAAACCTGCCTCTATCCTTGTAAAAGGAGCTGTTTCAGTTTTAACGCGGATACAAGAGGTTTTGACGGAACCAATTTCTCCTGCTCAATTAGCATTTGATGGAAAGAAACGTATTGACGTTCGAACTGGACTTAGAGAGTTTAATTTTTTTGGAGTCTTGCCGT
The DNA here is from genome assembly GCA_963169805.1 of Bdellovibrionota bacterium. Taxonomy (GTDB): domain Bacteria; phylum Bdellovibrionota; class Bdellovibrionia; order Bdellovibrionales; family JAEYZS01; genus CAUJDY01. The sequence goes on from CAUJDY010000072.1 coordinate 26,566, forward strand.
TTGAATCAAAATCCGTGACAGTTACGGTCGAGAAAAAATAGGAGTCGAGTATGGCAGAAAAATTATTTGGCACAGATGGGATTCGTGGAACTGCAAATAAAAGTCCTATCACTCCTGATATTATTCTTAAAGTAGGACAAGCTCTAGGGTTTCTGCTAAGGCAACAAAAGAGTAATCATGCTTCAAATAAAAAGAGAGTCGTAATTGGAAAAGACACTCGGCTTTCGGGATATATGGTAGAGATGGCTTTGGCATCTGGCCTGAACTCAATGGGAGTACACGTTCAACTTGTTGGGCCTCTTCCAACGCCAGGAATTGGTTTTTTAACTCAAAATATGAGAGCAGATGCTGGTATTGTAATCTCGGCATCTCATAATCCCTACAATGATAATGGAATTAAAATTTTTGGACCTGATGGATATAAAATTTCCGAAGATATGGAAAAACAAATCCAGAGTATGGTCTACAATGATGATTTAAATTCGTTGCTTCCTTCCTCGCAAGGAATTGGACGTTCTAAAAGAATTGAAGATGCGCAGGGGCGCTACATTGTCTATGTGAAAAATACATTTCCACTTGATTATACGCTCGACGGATTAAGAATTGTTTTAGATTGTGCGAATGGCGCTTCTTATAAAGTAGGTCCTGCAATTCTTGAAGAGTTAGGAGCAGAAGTCATTGTTGTTGGTAACAACCCTGATGGAACGAATATTAATGATAAAGTAGGAGCACTCTATCCGAATCATCTATCACAGAATGTTGTAAAATTCAGAGCCGACATAGGGATTAGTTTGGATGGAGATGCTGATCGAGTTATTTTGGTAGATGAAAAAGGTCAAGTTGTTAATGGTGATCACGTACTTGCTATATGTGGTTTAGATATGAAAAAACGTGGGCTTCTCAAGAATGACACTGTCGTAGCTACTGAAATGGCCAACTTTGGATTAGAAAAACTTTTTAAAGCAAATGGAATCCAACTCATAAAGACGAATGTTGGAGATAAGTATGTTGTTCAAGAGATGAGGCGCGGCGGGTATTCTTTAGGCGGAGAAAACTCTGGCCATCTGATCTTTTTAGACCACTCAACAACAGGAGATGGTTTAATTGCAGCTTTGAAAATTTTGGCTGTGATGAGACGTGAACAGAAAAAACTCTCTGAACTACGAGATGTTTTGATTGAAATGCCTCAAATCCTAAAGAATGTTCGAGTAGCAAGAAGAACTGAGCTGGATCAAATTTCTGGATATAACGAATTGCACGCAAAAATTTCTAAAGAGTTAAATGGCCATGGAAGAATTTTTGTAAGGTTCTCTGGAACTGAGCCCCTAGTTAGGGTTCTTGTAGAGGGCCCTGATGTACAAAGAATACATCAGTTCGCAGATGAAATGGCGTCTTTCCTTCAGAAAAATCTAGCCTAACTGTTTTAATGTTGAGCTTAAATCACTTTGGAGTATGGAAATATCTGTAGCACTTAAATACCAATCCTGAATTGGCGTTCGTGCTAATACGAGGAACAGTTCTAATAACTGGTAATGAAGATTTTGTATCGGCTTGAAGTCTTGCAGCCTCTTCTCGCGAAATGATGAGGGCAGGTTTCTGAGGACTTTCAGAAGAAAGGCCTGTCTGTTCTGAAACGTTTAATCTGACAATCTGGTTTGTTCTTTTAACGTGGATAAGCGCCTCACCTAGAGGGTTTATTGCGAGGACTTTTGCATCTTCGTAGGAGACGATATTAGAAGCGACTCTTTCGAATCTATAAGACACTTCTTGGTTGGGTTGAAGCGTGCTCTGGTGTTCCGTATAAACTCTTTTTTTGGCAAATAAATCATGTGGCTTAACTCGCGTGTAATCGACACCCCTTTTAACCGCCAGATCACCATTACCATAAATTCCAACAACGATCGCATCCTTATAGGATGTATATCCCGCTCGAACTTCAGGGAACATCACTTCATCTGCTAGTCTAAAAAAATGCGAGGAAATACCTTCTGTTAATGCAACTTCAGCGATGTGATAAATCCGTTCGCGGCCTTGGCGTGTCACTTCCTCAATCTCAATTTCCATTGGACGGAGTGGTTTTGTACCATAAAGGTGGAAATTATGTCTTCTTGCTGCCTCTGGTGTTCTATTGAAATCTTCCCATGTTCGGATAATTCTATAACGAGCGTAGGGTTCAGTTGCGATAACTGCCCCTGACGGTCTGTTTGATTGAAGTTGATGTTCATAGCGTCTTTGTTCGGATTCAAGAGGATTTAGTTCGGAGGCTAATCTTAATTTTACAATAATAAAATCTCCCGATTTTGGGGGAAGATTGTTATAGCTTACAGAGTTTCTAACAAGCTCACTCGGAGTTGACATGGGTTGGCTTTCTTGTGCTATTGCGTAGACCAAAAATACTTGGGTGATTGCTAAAAATATAATAGATTTTATAAATAAGCTTGCTAATTTAGCTCTGACATCTTCCACATAAACCTCATTATATTAGACAGACAAACAAAATTGGGCACATAAGGTGCGCCTCATAAGATTTCTGCCTTTTCATAGACTATGAAAAGCAAAAGGAATGCCTACCAGAATGTTGCAGAACTGTTGCCTCAATGATAGCTTACACTCATGACAAAAATACGACTTGGTGTAAATTTAGATCACGTTGCTACCCTTAGGCAAGTGAGAGGCGGAACAACTTCTTATCCCGATTTATTGTTTTACGTACATGAATCGACGAGAGCGGGGGCGGACCAGATCACTCTACATCTGAGAGAGGATCGACGCCACATCCAAGATTCAGACATTCAGAATGTTATAAAGTATGCAGCTATACCGGTAAATATGGAGATGGCTGCTACAGAAGAAATGACAAAACTAGCTCTTAAATACAAACCCCAATTTGTCTGCTTGGTACCAGAAAAGAGACAGGAGCTTACAACTGAAGGGGGGCTAGATGTTGTGAAAAAGAAAAAGCAAATTTCAAAGCTCATTGAAAAGCTATCAAAAAAAGGAATCAAAGTTTCAACTTTTATAGGGCCAGATAAAAAACAAGTGAAAGCATCTCAAGAGGTAGGAGCTTTTGCTTGTGAATTTCATACAGGACATTGGGTTCAATTTAAGGATAGAAAGAAAGACAAAGAATGGCTCAAGTTAATTGAATCTGCACTTTACTGTCATGATCTAAATTTGAATGTACATGCTGGGCATGGTTTAGACTATGAGTCTACACGAGACATAAAAGCACTTCCATTTTTAGAAGAAGTAAATATTGGACATTTTCTTGTCTGCGAAGGATTAAAGGCTGGGCTATACGAAAGCGTTCGAAATATGGTTCAGATATTAAAGTAATGAAATTAAAAAAATACTCTCTCAATAGCGCAAAAAAAGATATACCCAAGCGTTCTAAGAACTCTCATAAAGCTTGCTATGGAAAGTTACTTGTTATTGCTGGTCATGAAGGTTTTTGGGGAGCTGGAGTCTTAGCTTGTCGAAGTGCCTTAAAGATGGGGGTAGGGTACGTGTACTGGGCTTCTCATAAGAATCCACAGACAGTTATATCTAGAATTCCAGAAGTTTTAACTCTAAAGCTATCGGCTATAAAAGATTTTAAAAAATTTGATGCTGTTCTAATAGGGCCTGGTTTAGGAGTAAATACAAAAAGTTTAAGGATTTTGAAGACCTTAAGGAGCCATCCCAATGTCATTGTGGATGCAGATGCATTAACATTACTCTCGCAACATCAAATGAAAATTCCTAGGACATGGATTTTAACTCCTCACCCTGGAGAGTTGGCTCGGATCTTAAAATCAAGCGCACCAAAAATTAATAAAAATAGAACAGAAAGTATTCAAAGAGGAGTGGATAAGATTCCATGCTGTTTATTGTTGAAAGGTCACAAAAGCCTTGTAACAGATGGATCTCAATTTTTTGAAATTCAGTCTGGGAATGAGTCTTTAGCAAAAGCAGGTAGTGGGGATGTCTTAAGTGGAATGATAGCAGGTTTATCTGCACAAGGTTTGAGGCCGTTGGCTGCGCTTCTCTTGGGTGCATTTATCCACGGTTTTATATCTGATATTTGGACT
>CAUJDY010000073.1 GCA_963169805.1 Bdellovibrionota bacterium
GGCTTTAAAGTTCTTCAGTATTTGCCAGAAGATGCTTTAATTGTGAGGGGATCTCTTGCAAAAGCAATTCAAGTGCAGCAAGCGCGCAAAGATATTTATGCGGTCTCTGAATATATGGGAGAGTGGAAGCTTTCTGAAGAATTTCAAAGTTTAAGTGTATTAGATCAAAAAGCACAAGTCCTTATACATATCCGTATTTTACCCCATACAAATCTAGAGACAGTCGTTTCTCAAATGAAGTCTATTGAGGTATTAGCATCCCAAGGCCGTGATATTTTAGTGCGTGCAAATAAACTTCAAGCTTTAAAAGTTGCAGAGTTAACTGGGGTTGAGTTTATTCAGTTAGCTCCTGAAATCACAACATTTACATTTAATGATGATGATACGGAAAGAGATGAAAACCTTGGAGAAACAAAAACAGGTTATGAATCTGGAACCAAGGTTATGAATCTAGACAAAGCCTGGGAAAGAGGTTTTACCGGACGCGGGCAAACTGTTGCGATGGCCGATACAGGTCTTGATACAGGTGCAGTCAATACTCTTCATAGAGATTTGACGACTGTCATCGGTGGAGAAGCTGTAGGACTGTTTGGTGAGAGCTGGGAAGACCCACAAGGGCATGGCACACACGTGGCAGGATCTGTTGTTGGGCAGGGAATACTATCTGAAGGTCTAATTAAAGGTGGCGCATACAACTCAAGTTTTTTTGCACAAGGAATGTGGAGTCCGATGTTAAATAACATTTCTGTTCCTTTTGATTTAAAAGGAATGTTTTTAAGTGCATCAAATAAAGGGGCGCGTGTCCATACAAACTCATGGGGAGCCGTTCAAAACTTAGGTGCTTATGATAATTTTGCTGCCTCTGTAGATGAGTTTATGTTTAACAACCCAGAGACGCTTGTTATTTTTGCTGCAGGAAATAGCGGACAAGACGCAGATAAAGATGGTGTGATTGATCCGGGATCTGTGTCATCTCCTGGCACTGCAAAAAATACTTTAACTGTTGGAGCTTCTGAAAACTTCATGACAGAAGGTGGTCGTCTTAAGGCATGTGGTGAAATGAGAGAGGGAGATAAAAAGTGGGGAGTTGAACCTCTTAAATCTGACAAGCTTTCAGACAGTGCTGATGGAGTTGCGTGTTTTAGCTCTCGTGGTCCTACAAAGGATAGTCGAATCAAGCCAGAGATTGTTGCTCCTGGAACAAATATTGTTTCTTTGAGATCTAAGCATCCAAAAGCAACACGATTGTGGGGAATTTATAATGAGGAATACTCATGGGCAGGTGGAACTTCAATGGCAACGCCACTCACAGCAGGTGCTGCGGCAGTTACTCGTGAATATTTACAGTCTCGTGGGTTATCAAATCCTACAGCCGCTGCTGTCAAAGCAACGCTCATTCATTCTGCGACTGATATTTTTCCTGGGCAATTTGGAAAAGGCCAAGGGCAGGAAATACCAACTCAAAGACCTAATAATGTAGAAGGTTATGGAAGAGTAAATATGGATCTTGCGACAAACTTGGGAGTTCAAGCTCAAGTCATTGATGAAAAAGCAGGCTTAGCAACTTCAGAAACAAAATCTTATAATCTGGCTCTTCGTGGAAGACGTGGTATGAGAAATTTCAAAGGTCTCCGTGCAACTCTAGTTTATACGGATGCACCTGCTGCTGCTTCATCTGCAAAGACACTTGTTAATAACTTGGATCTTGAAGTGGTTGATCCTCAAGGTAAAAAATATTCGTTGAATGATTCAACAAACAACTCAGAAATGATTGAGATTTTAGATGGCCCAACTGGGACGTATTCAATCCAAGTGAAGGGTATTAATGTTCCACAAGGAAAGGCTGGAAAACAGCCCTATGCTCTTGTTATTAGCCCTGTACGTTTCTAGTGTGATAATTAAATAGATAATAAATATTAAGAAAATCTTCAAAAGACCGCTACTAGCGGTCTTTTTTTGCTATATAACCTATTGAAATCACATGTAAAGTGGCTATATTTCAGACATATCTGTAAAATCCTCTGTGCTACATGGTATGGGGATGCAGTTCTTGATTACTTGTGTCAAAAGTGCTATAACTTCATTCGCTCTAAAGAGAAATAAATTGGTTATTCCTTCAACAAGGATATTAGGGAGAGATGAGTGGAATTTAAAGTTGGCGATAATGCTGTCTATCCGTCTCATGGCGTGGGTCAAATTTGTGCAGTAGAAACAAAAGAATACTACGGTATTCAAACCACGTTTTATTCAATTCGTATATTTGAGACTGGCGCTAAGATTATGGTCCCTAAAAACACAGCAAAGGCTGCCGGTTTAAGGCCCATCATATCTTCTCAAGAAGCAGATCAAGTATTTGATATCCTCAAGAAAACAGATATTAAAATAGATAATCAAACATGGAATCGAAGATATCGTGAGTATATGGAAAAAATTAAAACAGGATCTATCTTTGAGATAGCAGAAGTTTTAAGAGATCTTTTCTTACTCAAAGTTGATAAAGAACTTTCTTTTGGTGAAAGAAAACTATTAGATCAGGCAAGAGCCTTATTGATAAAAGAACTTTCGCTTTCTCAATCTAGCAATGAGCAAGTCGTCGAAGACGAAATCAAAAAAATATTTAATCTCTAAAAAATGTAATCTAGTCCGGATTGCATACGCCGGTGAGGCAGCCACCTCCGCCGCCAATCCTACTTCGTATTAAAATCGCCTCAGATACAAAGAATGCATTCAAGCCTGTGTAGGAGGAGTTGCAAGTATCCACGAGGTAACCAACGTACACATTGGTTCCTGGGTTATTTGTATATGTAAAGGATTTCGAAACACTTCCTGTTCCCGTAGAGCTTAAGCACTTCAATGGGGTTTCTGCGCCCGTATTGATGTTCTCGTGGATAAGTCGAATCACTTTACCTGGTGGTAAATAACTTACAGTGTGTTGGCTTATAACTGTGCAGCTCCCTGTGCAGTCCGTTATATCATGTGAGATTGTGAGATTTGGATTATCTGATAATACTCCTCGAACAAAAACACTTCCAATCGGATTACCGGAACGAGTATTACATGAGCTTTGCGTTGTTCCCGCAATATAGGCTTCAAAGTTGTATCCACTTGCGGTGATCCAGTTGATGTTCTGAGTTGTAAAAGAACTCGATGGGCGGCAATCTGTAAATCCAGAGGCATATTGCCCAGAACTGTTTTTTGCCCAGATAGAGATATAGGTATTCGAGGGTCTGTTTGTAATAGTATTTTGAATTGTCACAGAGCACGTTACAGACCCTGCTGGGATCTGACACTCGGAGGGAGTTGGAACAAGTGTCGCACTAACGTTTGATCCACTCGAAAAGCTTGCGCGAATGGATGCTTCTGCAATAAACGGTGTTGAAAGTGTGGGAGTGAAGCTTACTCCTGCGGTTTTTTCGTAGGCACGAATTTTTGTATCATCTGTATTTGTAATAGAAACTTGCGATGTCTGTGTACCGTTAGCTGCTACTTCTCCAATAGATGTTAGGTATGTAATCGAGCTACCAAATATTTTATAAAATACAACTCGCTTATTTGTTACTAGATTTTGAACAGTATAGGTAAATGTGTTGTTACAAGAACCACCATTAGATGTCACATTACAAGCTGGGAGTGAAAACTCAATGTTAGCCTGTGTTGAAGGAGGAGGAACTAAATTGACATCAATCAATGGGCTGCAAGGAATATCTTGGCTATTGTGTGCGATGTACCCTGTGGCTCTGTAGTTGCCGAGGTCGTTTGCTGAAAATGTATGTGTTTTTGAAGTTGTTGTGGCTAGATCCACTGTTGTTGTTCCAGGAAGAGCTGTGAGCGGAAGATTATTACTGCTTGCAGCTGTAGGTTGTTTTTCAATTTTGAGTTTTGCAATTTTTCCTGCAGGAGCGCTTGTTATTTTAAAAACTCTAGATTCTCCTACTAGTAAAGAATTATTCCCACTCATATTGAGTTGGCACTGAGGAGTTGTTGCGCTACTTACAGTAATATTAAAGTTGCAATACTGAGAAGCTTGGCCTGGAGGAGTTATCATTCCAGTGATGCGATAGGCGCCAGGGGTAGATAATGTCAGTCCAGGGAGAGTTCCAGAATTAAAAACAGTTCTGCTGTAAACTTCGTTTGAATTACTGTCATAAACTTTAACATTCAGAGCTAAGTTTTGTGGGCTTGAATATTGAATATTAATAGGAGTATCAACTTCAAAAAATGTTTGAGAGGCGCCTAGATTACATTGGTAATTAAAAGTCCCGTTGCCAGGGGGGGGATTATTTAAACCTAAATCAAGGCTGCCATCTTGGTTAGAGCAATTTTGAAAAAGTAAAACAAGTAGAAGCACTGGAAGTATAAATTTAAAATGCAGTATTTTCATAATATTCTTATCGGGTTTTATGTGTCTCAACTTGAGTCACAATTATGGGTTTCTAAAGGATTAAGTAGTGGTTAGTGAATGTTTATTAACTAATTGAAAATACACAAGTTTTTTGATTAAGGTGTTTGCTTCTTGCTCGCCTGAAGGCGAATTGTATCCGTAGAGTCACTTAACCTTTGAATGAGGTTTTTGAGCATCATCTGGGCCCAAAAGGGAATCTCTTTCATGAGCAGTTTATAACCATCTTCGGAGACTTTAAATGCAGATACGTCTGTCAGAGCTGCTGCATTGGCGGAGCGGGCACGTTTTGTTACCATAGCGAATTCGCCTAGAGGTTCTCCTTCGCTCACAACAGAGAGTTGTACTTTTTGTCCCTGAGGATTGCGTATGTAAACTTCCACTTGCCCAGATTCTATGATGTAAAAAAATGTCGTGAGATCACCTTCTTGGAAAAGAAGATCTCCTGGTTTAAATTCGACTCGGTCCAAATGCTGCAAAACACTTGAATCCATGATTTACCCCCTTCATACACCGTGTTACAACTCCACAGATACTCAGGATTATGACACAGTGATAGTTTGATTGAAAAGTCGTTTTATAGAAAAGGATAGATCTATGTCTTCAGAGAACTCAGTTCGTGTTCGTTTTGCTCCAAGCCCAACCGGTTATTTACATGTGGGTGGTGCAAGAACTGCTCTTTACAATTGGCTTTATGCAAAAAAAAAGGGAGGAAAATTCATCCTCAGAGTTGAGGATACGGATCAAGAGAGATCAACAATCGAGGCATTGAATATGCAAGTTGGTGATTTAAAATGGCTGGGTTTGTTATGGGACGAAGGTTTTGATGTTGGAGGTCCCCACACGCCTTACAAGCAAAGCGAAAGACTTTCAATTTACAAACAAAAAGCAAACGAGTTGATCGACGCCGGAAAAGCGTATCCGTGTTTTTGCACAGAGCAAGATTTGGAGAAAAAGAAAGAGATTGCGCAAAAAGAAGGGCGTCCTCCTCACTATGATGGAACTTGCAGAAATTTAGATGTTCAACAGTCTTTAAAGCGTATGGCTGGGGGAGACAAAGCTGCAATCCGATTTAAGGTCGATTCGTCAAAGTCTTATACATTTCATGATTTGATTCGAAATGAAGTAACATTTCCACCCAATATGGTGGGAGATTTTATTGTTTTAAGATCCGATGGTATGCCCGTCTACAATTTTTGTTGTGTGGTGGATGATGGCATGATGAAGATTACCCATGTGTTGAGAGCCGAGGAGCATCTTTCCAATACGCTAAGGCAAATGATGATCTATGAGTCATTTAATTGGCCTCTTCCGCTTTTTGGACACCTTTCTATTATTCTTGGTGAAGACAGGCAAAAACTTTCAAAGAGACATGGAGCTACAAGTTGTCACGAATTTATGAAGCAAGGCTATTTACCAGAGGCACTTTTAAATTTTATTTCTCTACTGGGGTGGAGCTCTCCAACGGCACAAGAAATTTTTTCTATCGATGAGTTAATAAAACAGTTTGATCTGGACCGCATGACTCCCTCTCCTGCGGTATTTGACCAAAAAAAGTTCAACTGGGTCAATGCAACTCATTTAAGAGCCTTACCAAATGAGGAGCTATGGAGCCGTCTTGTGCCGTATTTAGATGAACATAAGGTGGGCTATAAAAAGGACGTTGCTTGGCAGTCTCAAGCACTGGAAGCATTTAAGTCTTCGATGGAAACCCTTATGGATGGCGTTCAATTATTCCGATATATTGATGATAATCATTTTGAAGTGAGCGCTGAGGGTCTTGAAACTCTGAAATGGAAAGAGGCTGAGCCTGTTTTGAGGGCATGGATTGACGTCGTTAGAAATCATCCTCATGATTTCATCACAGAAGCTGAGTTTGCTGATTTACAAAATAAAGTAAAGGATCAGTCGGGACAAAAAGGGAAGTTTTTATTTATGCCAATGAGAGTTTCTGTCATAGGAAAACCTCATGGAACAGAGTTAAAGTTATTGATTCCATTAATTCATAAAAAAGTTCTTATTGAAAGAGCGGAGAAGTGTTTAAAAATATGAGTTTGCAGATTTATAATACCTTATCAAAACAAAAAGAAACGTTTGTTCCAATGAACGCACCTCAGGTGAATATTTATATCTGTGGCCCAACGGTGTACGACCTTCTCCATATTGGTAACTTTAGGGGACCTATTTTTTTTAACCTTGTTAGAAACTGGTTAGAAGAATCAGGCTATAAGGTTAAGTTTATTCAGAATTATACGGATGTTGATGATAAAATTATTAATCGAGCAAATCAGGAAAACACAACATCTGAAGCGGTGGCAGAAAAGTATATCCACGAACATAAAAAAGATTATAGCGCTTTGGAAATTAGAAAAGCAGACCATATGCCTCGAGTGACGGAGCACATGGATGATATTATTCAGATTATTCAAAAGATTATTGAATCAGGGCACGCCTATGTAGCTCCTGACGGAGAAGTTCTTTATTCTGTTCGTTCCTTTAATGGCTACGGAAAACTCTCGCACAAGAATATAGATGAGCTACAAGCAGGAATCAGAGTTGAAGTTTCAGAAAAGAAAAAAGATCCTCTTGATTTTACTTTATGGAAGCCGTCGAAACCAGGAGAGCCTACGTGGAGTTCTCCGTGGGGGCCAGGGAGACCGGGATGGCATATTGAGTGTTCTGCCATGGCGTCAAGTTTGTTGGGATCCACTATTGATATTCATGGAGGAGGAATAGATTTGATTTTTCCTCACCATGAGAACGAACTTGCACAAAGCGAAGGAGCAACACACACAACATTTGTGAAGTATTGGGTTCACTGGAATTTTCTAAACTTTGGTGCTCATAAAATGAGTAAAAGCTTAGGAAATGTTAAAACGGCAAGATCTTTTATAGAACAGTACAATGCAGAAATATTAAAGTATCTTATGTTGAGAGCTCATTATAGATCCCTAGTGGATTTTTCTGAGGAAGGAATCCAGGATGCCATACATGGATTGGCCCGTTTTTATTCAGCAATGAGCGTGGCTGAATCTATAGTGTTGCAGAATGTTTCGGGACAAGAGGTTGCAGAATTTAAATCTCTCATAGATAAGACCCGGTCAGAAATAAAATCATCGCTGGATGATGACTTTAACACTCCTAAAGTCTTTGCAGCGCTATTTGAAGTTGTTAGATTCTTTAATGGCAAATACAAGCGGGGTCAGAAAGTAACTCCTCAAGTAGCATACATGGCAAAAGAATTTTTGCTCCTCATGAAAAGTCGAGGGGATTTGATGAGTTTGTTTCAACATGAACCGGAAAGTTTCTTAAAGTCTCTGGATAATATGTTGATGATTAAAAAAGGAATAAAGCGAGAAGAAATTGATGCTCTGATTGCAAAAAGAGTTGAAGCGCGTAATAGCAAAGATTTTAAAACATCTGATCAGTTAAGAGACCAGCTAGTTTCGATGGGAATTTCAATTCAAGATACACCCGCAGGGACTTATTGGGAAATATCCAAATAGGTAGGGAATATTTTTTTGAAAAAATTCGAGCTAGTTACAAAATATAAACCCAGTGGTGATCAACCTCAGGCTATTGAGGAGTTGCTTTCTCATATTAAATCTCAGGGGAAAAATGAACAATCACATCAGGTACTCTTAGGGGCAACGGGAACTGGGAAAACGTTTACAATGGCAAACGTCATTGCTAGAACAAATTTACCTTCAATAATATTAGCACCAAACAAAACTCTTGCTGGGCAGTTGTTTCAAGAGTTTAAGGAGCTGTTTCCTAAAAATGCAGTTGAGTATTTTGTAAGTTATTATGACTATTATCAGCCAGAAGCATATATTCCTGCGACAAATACATTTATCGAGAAAGACTCTGCAATTAATGAACAAATAGATCGAATGCGTCACTCAGCCACGCGCTCTCTCTTTGAAAGAAAAGATGTCATAATTGTGAGCTCGGTATCGTGTATATATGGTTTAGGCTCTCCTGACGTGTATAAAGATATGATTGTTGAAGTGACTGTGAATCAAAATATCAAGAGAGATCAATTTTTAAGAGAGCTTGTTAAAATATTGTATACTCGGAATGATTTAGAGTTTACGCGTGGATCTATCAGAGTTCGTGGAGATACTGTTGAAGTTTTTCCTCCCTCAGAAGATGAAAAAGCTGTGCGTGTAGAATTCTTTGGAGATTATATAGATAGAATTTCTTGGATTGATCCCCTGAGGGGTGAAAATTTAGAAGAAGTTGAAAAAATTGTTTTTTATCCAAATAGCCACTACGTTTCATCTCAAGATATTATAAAAAAAGCGGTTCAAACAATTCAGATTGAATTGAGGGAAAGAATCAATCAGCTCAAGAGTGAAATGAAGTCGGTTGAAGCTCAGCGCCTGGAACAACGTACATATTATGATGTTGAGATGATAGAGGAGCTTGGTTTTTGCCAAGGCATTGAAAACTACTCACGTCATTTCACGGGTAGAGGGCCAGGGGATGCTCCTCCCACACTACTTGAATATTTTCCTGATGAGTTTATATGCTTCATCGATGAGTCTCATGTAACAGTCCCCCAAGTGGGTGGGATGTATCGTGGAGACAGACAAAGGAAAATGACGTTAGTGGAACATGGATTTCGGTTGCCTTCTGCTCTGGATAACAGACCTCTGAATTTTCAGGAATTTGAAAACTGTCTAGATAAAGCTGTTTATGTATCCGCAACACCAGGGCCATATGAATTAAAAAAATCTGAAGGACTTATTGTTGAACAAATTATTCGGCCCACTGGATTATTGGATCCGCAAATAGAGGTAAGACCTGCGCGGCACCAAGTGGATGATCTCTTAAAAGAAATTCGAATTCGAGTGAAACAGAAGGATCGTGTTCTAGTGACTACTCTGACCAAGAAAAGTTCAGAAGATTTGACAGAGTATCTTACGTCAGCTGGAGTGAAGGTACGCTATCTGCACTCCGAAATTAAAACACTGGAGAGGGCTGAGATTTTAAAAGGGTTGCGGGCAGGAGATTTTGATGTCCTCGTAGGTATTAATCTTTTAAGAGAGGGCTTGGATTTACCTGAAGTGAGTTTAGTTGCGATTTTAGATGCGGATAAAGAAGGTTTTTTGAGATCAGAACGGTCTTTAATTCAAACAATTGGACGAGCTGCCCGCAATGTTAATGGGTATGTCATCATGTATGCAGATCGTGAGACAGATAGTATGAAAAAAGCTATTCATGAGACAAACCGTAGGAGAGTGATTCAAGATGAGTACAATAAGAAACACGGAATCACTCCTCAATCTATTCAAAAATCAAAAGCAAAAGGTATTACAGAATTTTACGATTTCTCGGACTTAGTAGCAGAAAAACATCAGATCAATATTAAGAATACTAAGGAGCTTAAAAGTAAAATTGATGAACTCCGACTGCAAATGAAAGCGTACGCAAAAGATTTGGATTTTGAAAAAGCCGCAGAGATTCGTGATGAGATTAAAAAATTGGAGATGTTTGATTTAAAAGCTGAGGATTCAGTATTGCCAGAAGTTGATAGTGTTTTGGAAGATTCGGAATGAATCGCCAAGAGTATTTAAAACAACATATTGCTGATTTTCCAACATCGTCAGGTGTTTACTTGATGAAAAATAAAACTGAAAAGATTATTTATGTTGGAAAGGCAAAAAATCTGAAAAGCCGGGTTCGCTCATATTTTCAAGAATCAAAAGATATTTCTCCAAAGACCAAGCTTCTTGTGACGCATATTTATAATATTGAATATATGGTTACGCAAAATGAGGTGGAGGCGTTTCTATTAGAAGCAAGTTTAATAAAGAAACATAAACCCCGATATAATATTCGTCTTAAAGATGATAAGGCCTATCCGTATATTCGATTTTCAATGAAAGATAAGTTTCCTCGGGTGTACCTATCACGTCGTGTGAAGAGGGATGGTTCACAGTATTTTGGTCCTTATACGAGTGGACGATCTGTGTGGCAAACAATCAACTTTTTAAATCAAACTTTTTTAATTCGTGATTGCTCCGATCACTTCATGCGAAATAGGGACCGTCCTTGCTTAACTCACCAAATTGGACGTTGCGGGGCCCCTTGTGTTGGTCTTATCGATAAAGAAACTTACCGAGAAAATATCAAAGATGCGATGGCTTTCTTGAAGGGAAAAAATAAAAAAGTTTTAAGATCTCTTAGAGAGAGTATGGAAGCAGCAGCGGATGTGGAAAACTTTGAGAGAGCTGCGAAGTTAAGGGATGCCGTTCTTGCAATTGAACATATTTTAGAGAAACAGACTGTGATTAACGATAAATCAGAAATTGATCAGGATGCAATTCAGTTTTACGGAGATGAGCGAGGAGTGACTGTTGAGGTTCTGGTAGCGAGGGCGGGTAGAGTTTTAGGATCAAGAGCTCATTTTTTACCTCAAGTTGATCCAGCAGTGGAGAATCCGAAAGAGTGGTTGGTTTCATTTATAAATCAGTATTATGAGGATAATTTAATTCCAGATGAGATCTTGGTGCCTCCAGAAATTGAAAATGAAATGTCTAGGCTTTTGCAAAAAGTATTGGAATCGCGTGCGCAAAAAGATGTGAGTGTTCTTTATGTACATAATGAAAAGCGTGAGGAGCTCGTGAAGATGAGTTTGGAAAATGCTAAGCAGCATTTCAAGGAGCATGTGAGCGGCAGTGAAAAGAAGATGTCGGCTTTAGAAGAAATTCAAAAAAAGCTTCATTTGCCAAGTTTGCCTCGTCGGATAGAGTGTTATGACATTTCACATTTTCAGGGTGCGGAGACGGTTGCTTCTCAAGTTGTTTTTGAAGATGGAGTTCCAAACACAGATCAATATAGGCGCTATAAGTTAAAAACTATTTCTGGCGTAAATGATTATGATTCCATGAAAGAAGTTTTAACTCGCCGTTTGTCGCATGATGAATACGATGAGCCTCAGTTGATTTTGATTGATGGCGGAAAAGGGCAGCTCAATGTAGTGACAACAGTTTTAAAGGATTTGAAAAGAGAAGATCTCCCGCTGGCCTCTTTAGCTAAAGCTCGCACTGAGTCTGATTTTGAGAAAGAACAAGTTGAATCATCACAGGAAAGATTCTTTTTACCTGGAAGAGTGAATCCGGTGACGTTCAGATCAAATAGTGAGGCGCTAAAAATTCTGACTGCAATTCGAGATGAGGCTCACAGATTTGCGATTACCTATCACCGTAAGCTGCGGGAGGGGACTTCGCTTGAGAGCGCACTTGATTCGATTGCGGGATTAGGCCCCAAAAGAAAACAACTGCTGCTTGCACATTTCGAATCAGTTGATGCTATTCGTAATGCTTCTATTGCAGAGATTTCGAGTCTTGAAGGTTTCAATCAAGATCTTGCTGAGAAAATACTCACGCACCTCAAAAAATAACAACACCTCTCAACGCACCGTTACCCAAAAAGGTAATTGTTACCTTTTTGGGTAACGGTGCGTCATTTTATCATAAGAAGGGCTAATACCATGTATTAGTAACAATGAATACCGGGTAGAATTTTTACAGACCATATAAAAAGTAAAAAATATAAAGGCCAAAATGGAACTTTATATAGAAAAAAAGATCTAGGACACTTCTACACGAAACTAAGGGGAAAAAGTTTCATTAATTGGGGGGAGGGGTGTCGTGGTTCGTATTTTATCCACAGCATTGTTAGTAGCGTTAGTTGTTCTATCAGAGGTCACTCAGGCAAATCTATGTAGTCTGTACTTCAAAAGTGAAGTTAAGACAGTCCAAGATTTTAAGAATGTTGCACAGTTTGCTCTAGAAAATCATGCCTATCACGGAACGCTCGATCGTAGGGTGATTTCGCACTTTGTATTTGAACTGCCAAAATATATGGATTCGTTCAAAATAATTTTTGAAGAGGCGGATATTCTGAAGTTTACGGAATCTGATTCTAAAATGGTTAGAAGAATTGAGACAGACCTCAACCAAAATAAAATTAAAAGAATGGAGGTTTTGTACGCTAGATATCAAATGCGTATCAAATCTATTCAAAAAGAACTTTTAGAATCTGATGCACATAAAGCCGATATTATAAATAAAGCTACATCAGGCGCGGATCTAGAAATTTCTGGATGGGGTAAAAGCTCACAAGAAGTCATAGAGAACGCAAAGACATTTCTTGCAATGCAGGTTCGTCAAGTTATGAACTTGAATCAGACTGTCGAGGATGCCTACACGTTATCAAAAAGGACTCTTACAAGATACATATACCAATGGCAACCTAAACAAAGTGGAACAACACCCCTCATAGAAATTATGAGCCGTAGCTTTGTATCGGGGCTAGATCCTTTTTCAAAGTTTAAAAGCCGCGAAGAACTACTTGAAGATGCTTTGGCTCCAGACAAGAAATATCTAGCGGGATTTGCAATGATCGAAGGAGTTCATGGAGTAATCGTTGCTGATGTGATGGCCAATTCTGCCGCAGAAAAAGCGGGAATGCTAAAGGGAGATGTGATTACTCGGGTTCAAGGATTAAAAGTTCGTGAAATGTCTTTAAATGAGTTTGTTAGTACTTTGAATGAGATTGATAATCCTCTTGTTAAATTTAGAATCTCACGATCAGGGCAAGAGTTTGATGTGAATGTCATGAGAGGGAGTCCCCAAAAAAGATTGATAGTTCAATCTAAGACTGTTGTCAGTCGTCAAGGGCAACTCGTATCAATTAAACTCAATGATTTTGATCAAGGAGCAGCTCAGGTTTTTTTAACGGGCCTTAATCAGGCTTTTAAAAAGGGGCCAGTGGCGGGAGTAATTCTGGATTTGAGAGGTAATCCCGGTGGATATGTGCACGAAGCACTACAAATATTAAGAGTATTTTTGAGCAGTCAGCCAGTTCTTGTTTATCAAAATAAAGGGCAGGTTGATGTTAAGAGCTTGGGGGGAGAGCATCCAACGCTTAATTTACCTCTCATTGTTTTGGTTAATGAAGGTTCTGCAAGTGCATCCGAATTAGTATCAGGAGCGTTACAGGCAGAAAAAAGAGCTATTGTTGTGGGTGTGAGAACTTTTGGAAAAGGCACAGCTCACTCCGTAGTTGAAAATGAATATGGCGGAATGCAGCTCACTCAAGATTTCTTTCACTTTACGAATGGCGAATCTCCACAGCTAAAAGGTGTTCAGCCTGATATTCGAGTTGGAAAGTCTGAGGACGGAAGTCGTTTTGCGAAGGATCTAAATCATGCATTGCCTGAGCAGAAAATTACTCCGATGGATCGATCCACTTTTGCTGATCAACAAAGAGATCAAACGTTTGATTCTATCCGAAAGGTCTTGATTCAAAGATCGCAGGCTCGTCAGAAGTTAAAGGCAGAACCACTCGATCCAACTTTGGACACAGAAATAACAGAGGCGTTCAGAATACTTAACGACTGGGCAGAGATGTTGAATCAATTGGCGCCACAAGTACCTGCGGCATCTTAGGCTAACTTATTGAATGCACAGATTAATTTCTATGCATTCAAAAAAATATTTATAGTTCGAATAACGCTCTATAATGTTCCGTGTAAATTCCTTAAGGTTCCATAATTGGAATAGTTATATTAATTTCACTCGCAATCTTACATGTGAACCATGTAGTTTAGACCGTGCTAATTTTCATCAACTCTTTTCGAGGGGAAAAGGGCAAAATGTACAAACTTCGGGGAGGGGGTTTGAAGTTACAGTTATAGGGGCGTTCCATGGGGAAGTTGTTAAAGTGGGTATTAGTCGTTAACCTTATATTTTCGGTAAGCGGATTTGCACAAGGTGCAGATGAGGAAGTTCCAGAGACACTTAAAAAATCTGTCTTAGAGAGAATTGAACGTTTCACAGATATTGGATTTAATCTCTACACCCTCAAGCCTTCAGAGCTCAATGAGCTAGACCTAATATTTAAATTCAATCTTGTAAGTACCGTTAAGCAAGCAAAATATATCAATGACATTATTTCTGTTTTGAAAGCGGAAGTTTCAGGTATATCTCGAGCGCAACAAGAGGGAAGTGGATTATATACAAAAGGTATTCATTATTTTGGGTTACTGGTAAAGATTGTGTACGACCATGCAAGCCGTGGAAACTTAAATTACGTTGCGGACTTAAATCAAGTCGTTAAAAAAGAACTGAAGATTGAGAATGAGGATGCGAAAGATTACATTGAACGTAAAATTGAAGAAACAGAGCAGCGTCTAAGGGTTGAAAAAGAGCTTGTTGATAAGGCTCGTAAAGCAAAGGAACAAAACCAATTTGGCATTGAGAGAGGTCAAAGAATACCTTCTAAAGAAGATGTTGAGATGTTTAATCGATATCTTGATGAGAAAGTACCTGTTCAAGCAGATATTAGAGAGGCTTTTAAAGCAGATTACCAGCGCCTGCATATATACGGATACGATGCGACAGAGTCGAGTGCGTTGTTTATTATGGGTCCATCAAAAGTTGGAAAAACAACTGCTATCAAAGTAGCTATTGATGCTGAGTTTGGATATCAAGGAGCATGGAAAGATCATGCTGAGTTCCTACCGGTGATTCGGAGAGACTCTGATTTAACAAAATACAGGGGATCTTCGCCTCAATA
>CAUJDY010000074.1 GCA_963169805.1 Bdellovibrionota bacterium
GTTCCCAAGATTGTGTTGGGGCAAAAAAACAAGATTACTCAGAGAGATGAGTTTCTCGTTTTGAGAGATCTAACGTGGTATCTTCCGTTTTTTCCAAAATTTCAAGATAACTTTATGAAGTTATTAGATCATGTGGATGCTTCAAATAGCCCTTGGATTTTAGAGCTCATTCGGCAAATGGTAAACAATGTTAAGGCATATTCCAAGACGGATTTAGATATGGAAAGAACGTATATGGAAGTTTTGGCTCAGGTGATTGTAAAGCCTTCGGTTGCAAAATTACTTACACAGATGGATATGTCTATTTCTAAAAATCGAAAACTCAGAGCGGATTTTAGCCAAATTTTAAATAAGTATTCCGAGATATACAAAAGTTCTGTTCAGCAATTTCTTTGTCAAAAATACTTTGCAAGCTAATCTAAAAAGGCGTCTGCTCACTTTTTGATGCAAGCTGCACCTAACGCAGCTTGCATCAAAAAGTGAGCAGACGCCTTTTTTAGTTCAATAAACTCTGAATATGTTTGTCGAGTCCTTGAAGTGTTGGAATAGATCCTTGTGCAAAATCAGGTCGTCCGCCACCTTTACCGCCAAGCTTTGATGCAAACTCTTGTAAAATCTTACCGGCATTATATTTTTGAGTAATATTCTTCGTTACAGATACAATCAGTGGGCAGCCAGCAGGACTGTTGCCGCTCACAATAATAATTCCAGCGCCAAGTTTATCCTTTATTTTGTCAGAGAGATCGCTCAAGACTTTTCTATCGTCGGTATCAATGTGAGCATACACAAGAGTGCCGTCGCTAAATTTCCTGCCATTTGAGATATAAGAATCTGCATCGAGGTTTTGGGACTTCAGATTCTGCATCTGATTCTTTAGACTTCGAATTTCAAGCTGGTACATTTCAATTTTATTTACGACAGGGTCTTTGAATACTTCTTTGTTATTGAGAATTTTATCATAACTTGTGTTCACATGTAGAAACTCTGCCGTGGTTGTATATATTTTATTAGTTCTCATGAGATACTCGAGTGCGCGGCTTCCTGTGAGTGCCTCGATCCTTCGAACTCCGCGAGAAACTCCTGTTTCGGATACAATTTTAAATAAGCGTATCTGAGCGGTGTTTGAAACGTGAGTTCCTCCGCAAAGTTCTTTGGATGGTCCAATTGTTAAGAAACGCACTTCGTCCCCATACTTTTCCCCAAAGAGTGCAAGTGCTCCGTCTGCAACAGCCTGCTTGAAGCTGCATACTTTGGGTTGTACTGCATGGGCGAGCCCAATTTCGTGATTGACGAGTTGTTCAATTTTTTCGATCTCAGCTTCTGTGAGAGGCTTGTCATTAGTAAAATCAAAACGCAAACGGTCAGGCTCTACCAAAGAACCTGCTTGCGTAATGTGGTCTCCTAAAACTTTACGGAGAGCCCAGTGCATGAGGTGAGTTGCCGAGTGGTTTGCAATCGTATCTCGACGAGTTGAAGCATTCACTTCAAGCTGAATTTCATCCCCAACAGAAATTTGACCGCTTGTCATTTCTCCGTGGTGAAAGAATACATCATTGAGTTTGGTACAATCAAACACATTCATTTGTGCTGAGTTTGTGTAAGCGGTTCCTTGGTCTCCGACTTGTCCGCCACCTTCTGCGTAAAAACTTGTGTGATCAACTACTAGTAACCCTTTTTCTCCTGCCTTGAGAGTTTGTATGGCTTTTTGCCCATTTGAAAGTGCTAAAATTTTGGCTGTTACTTTTTGTGTTGTATATCCTTCAAAAAGAGTTTTAGGAACTTTTTGAGAGATCTCAATAAGATGTCCTTGCTCAGTTCCGATATTCTGTCCCTTCCAAGAGGCTTGTGAACGTTTGCGCGCTTCATTCATTTTTTGTTCAAACTCTGTCTCATCTACTTTCATGTCTTGTTCTGCGCTCATAAGGCGAGTTAAATCCACAGGAAATCCAAACGTATCATAGAGTTTAAATACAAAATCTCCAGGGAGGCCTTTAGAGCCTTTACTTTTTTGTTTTTTAATTTCTTCGTTAAGAATTTCCGTTCCTTTATCCAGAGTTTGAAGGAATGAATCTTCTTCGCTTTGAATTGTTTTGGTAATAAGACCTTGAGTGGCTTTCAATTCTGGATACACGCCTCCCATATGAGAGATCACCTCAGAAACAACAGCTGGATAAATGGAGTTTTCAAGAGATAAATTACGTCCAAAACGAATTGCCCGTCTCATGATACGTCTGAGTACGTATCCGCGACCTTCATTCGAAGGCAGCACACCGTCGGCAATTAAGAAAGCTGCTGCACGCGCGTGGTCAGCTATAACTCTTAGAGCAGTATCGTTTTTGCTATTTTCATAATACTCAGTTTTAGCGATGCCTGCGGCACGATTGATCAGTGGCAAAAATAAATCTGTGTCGTAGTTCATATAAACGCCATTGAGTGCGGCAGTTAAGCGTTCAAGTCCAGACCCCGTGTCCACAGATGGTTTTGGAAGCGGTGTTAGTCCATTTGCATCTTCATTAAACTGCATAAAAACAAGATTCCAGATTTCTACGAAACGCTGATCATCTTCGCCAAATTTTGCATTCGGATTGCCGGTGGCTCCTGCAGAGGGTCCATGGTCATAAAAAATTTCCGTGCAAGGTCCGCAAGGGCCTGTGTCGCCCATTCGCCAGAAGTTATCTTTTTCGCCAAGACGATGAATACGATCGCGAGGTACGCCTTCTTGTTTGTGCCAAATATCAGCGGCCTCATCATCTGTTTCAAAAACAGTAATATAGAGTTTGTCTTTTGGAAGTTGGAACTCTTTTGTCAGAAGTTCCCATGCAAAATGAATAGCATCCTTTTTAAAATAATCACCAAAAGAAAAATTTCCAAGCATTTCAAAAAAAGTATGGTGTCTTGCAGTTAGACCCACTTGCTCTAGGTCATTATGTTTACCTCCAGCGCGAACACACTTTTGAGATGTTGTTGCGCGATTGTAATCTCTTTTTTCAAAGCCTAAAAAAACATTTTTAAATTGATTCATTCCTGCGTTCGTAAAAAGAAGTGTGTTATCGCCCTCAGGTATAAGTTTGGAACTCGAAACGATAGAGTGTTTGTTTTTTTCAAAGTATTTAAGAAAGGTATTTCTAACTTCTTGGCTCGAGATGGTTATTTTTGGAGTTTTTGACATGATAAAGTGTGTCCTTTTCTTAGATGGTCTTTGTCTTGTTTTTCTGAGCACAAATTTCTTGAATTGTGCGATCGAGAAAACCTCGTCTTGCTAAGGCTTTATAAATATCTTGTTTTTGATCGAATGTGTAGGGTGGATTTTCAAAAAATGCAGAACCAAAAAGTTTCATACAAACGTCATAAGCCTTAGAATACTCTAGCTCCCAGTCAGCTTCAATTGAGGGAAGACCTTTCGAACTCAGATATTGGTTGATATACAAAATTCCTTTCTTTTTACGATGAAGCCCGCGCGACATGACTTCAGCGGTATGATCTGGCGTCGATAAATACCCACGCTCCTGAGCCCACTCGATTCCCTCAGTAATTTCTTTAGCTGAGTATTTCTTGAGACGCAGCTTTTGCTGGAGCTCCCGTGTGGAGTGATCTCTTCGTGATAGATAGTAAACAATTTTTTCTCTGACATTCATGTAGGGGATCATAATCAAAAGACGTACGAGAAGAAAGTACGAAAATTTTGCTTTCGTGGGGGAAATCCTATACCGTTATTCTAGTGCTGCAATTAAATGGAGATCTTATGAAGAAAAATTGGGTTTTTTGGATTGTCACAGTCGGTGGTGTTGGTAAATCTTCTAAAGCTCCAGGAACATTTGGCACCGTGGCGGCTCTTCCAATTTGGTGGGCGATAACATTACTTTCACCAAACCTCTATCTTTTTGTCACGGCAGCTCTTGTTGTATTTGCAATTTATGTATGTAATCTCTATGAAATCGAGAAAAGCCAGCACGACTCCCAGGAGATTGTTCTAGATGAAGTTGTAGGGTTTCTAGTTGCGATGGCCTGGTTGCCAGCAAATTGGCTCTGGGCTAGCATTGGATTTTTAGTATTTCGTATTCTAGATATTTGGAAGCCGGGACCTATAGGTTTAATAGACAAAAAGGTAAGTGGGGGGGCAGGAGTTGTGTTAGATGATGTTGCCGCCGGATTAATAGCGAACATCCTTCTTCACCTTGCTCTTCGCTATTATTGAGGAGCCAGACACCTGGAAAAGATTTGGGGGATTGTGGAAAAATTAGTGCTTGAGGCGTTTAAATTGTTAAAAACTAAGCGTGCAACAATCGGATTTGCTGAGAGTTGCTCAGGCGGAGTTTTATCTGCGGCAGTTACAGAAGTGGCCGGAAGCTCTGAGTTTTTTATGGGCTCAATTATTTCTTACGCAAATCAAGCAAAAGTCGACTTACTAGGTGTTTCAATGGATGAAATACGTGCACATGGCGCAGTCAGCCAAGTTGTTGCAGAAAAAATGGCCAGAGGGGCGCAACATCGGTTGAATTGCACGTTCGCGTTAGCTATTACTGGAATAGCTGGTCCGGGGGGCGGAACACCAGAAAAGCCAGTAGGCACTGTATGCTTTGGCGTGGCTGGTCCAAATTTTGTATTAAGTGAGAGAAAGCAATTTAGTGGAAGTCGGTCTGAAATCCGCCATCAATCTGCGGAGCATGCTCTAAAGATGTTGATTTCAGCCGTTCAACGTTAAACAAATAGCGACGAAAATCATGTCGCCCAAAGATTATAAGGAGATCTAAAGAATGGCATTGCAACCCACAACAAACGATAAACAAAAGGCTCTTGAGTTAGCTCTTTCCTCTATTGAAAAGCAATTCGGAAAAGGATCCATCATGAAGCTTGGTACAAACCAAAGCTTGAGTGATGGGATTTCATTTATTTCAACAGGATCATTAACATTAGATCTTGCTTTAGGGACCGGCGGGCTGCCACGAGGACGTATTATTGAGGTTTATGGACCAGAAAGTTCTGGTAAGACAACAATTGCACTTTCTGCAATTGCACAGGTTCAAAAAGAGGGCGGTGTTGCTGCGTTTGTTGATGCAGAACATGCTCTTGATACTTCTTATGCAAAAAAATTAGGTGTGAAAATTGAGGATCTTCTCATTTCTCAACCAGATACAGGCGAGCAGGCTCTTGAAATTACTGAGACGCTCGTAAGATCAGGTGCAGTTGATATTCTAGTTGTAGATTCGGTTGCGGCACTTACACCAAGAGCCGAAATTGAAGGCGAAATGGGCGATAGCCACATGGGCCTTCAGGCTCGCCTCATGTCTCAAGCTCTTAGAAAGCTAACAGGGATCATCAACAAATCAAATACGATTGTGATTTTTATTAACCAAATTCGTATGAAAATTGGAGTGATGTTTGGAAATCCAGAAACAACAACGGGTGGAAATGCACTCAAGTTCTATGCTTCTGTTCGTATGGATGTTCGCCGTGTTGGAGCAATTAAAAATGGCGAAGATGTTACGGGCAGTAGAACGGCGGTTAAAGTTGTGAAAAACAAACTAGCGCCTCCATTTGCAAAGGCAGAATTTGACCTTATGTACAACGAGGGAATTTCTCTTGTAGGTGAGGTTGTTGATCTTGCTTCTGACAAAGGGATTATTGAAAAAGCTGGTGCCTGGTACAGTTACAAAGGTGAGCGTATTGGACAAGGGCGAGAAGCTGCAAAAACTTTTATGAGAGAGAATCCTAAGATGTTAGAGGAAATTCGCCTCCAGTTGCTTCAAGCAGCAGGGATTAAAGTTAAAGGAATGTCTGCTCCAGCAGCTGCACCAACAGCATCTGTACAAGATGAAGAGGGTGATGCTCTTGCAAAGGCAGTCGCAAAAAAGAAGAAGTAATTTTAATTTATAATAGAATTTTGCTTAAAAAAACCGTGGCCAAAAGCCGCGGTTTTTTATTTGGAGTCACTCTCTGCAATATCTGAGGGAATCACTTCTTTTGCATTAAAAGTACAATTGGACCCAGTAACGAGGTAGTCACTTTCCTCGGGTTCTGCTCTAGAAAAGTTTTTTTGAACAGCCGTTAGAAGTTCATCATTTTCTGTGGCTGAAGATATTTGATGTCTCGATACGATGTATTCAAGTCCTGTTGTAAAAATGTATGTTTCGTGGACCAATTCTTTATTTTGAACACGATAGTGAATTTCAAAAAAAGGATGGCTAACAGGCTGAATATCGCGTTGAGGTAAGAGCGATAAAGGGAGTCCTCTCACAAGATCCCGTAAAACAGACTTGCTGCTGAGATCAGAGTAAACAACATCTTCATAAACATAAGTGGAAGACCATGGGCTATATCCATCTTTTGAAACAGAAGAATAAACGCATTTTAGTATTTTTTCTTTTCGGTCCCACTCAGATTTTGATTCATCTAAACGGTAAAGACCTTTGTGGCTCTTCAGCTGGAGAGCAGATTGCGTAAGACTTTTATTTTCACATGAGAGTAAAATTTCAAGAGGAAGAGGGGGGCATTCCACAGACGGAAAGGCCACAGATGTAAATGTCAGTAGAATGAAAGAAAAAATAATGAGTGGCATGAGTATGGTTTACTCGAAGTTCTTAGAAATATGAAAGGCAAATTTTTTAGAGGAGAAATCTATACTATTTTTTACACGTTCCATTTTGAGACGGTGTTTTTTTAACTCAAGACTAGTGACCAGAATCATTTGTAAAAAACTGTCAAATTTAGATTGAACCAACAAGTTTTACATTTTTTTCAACTCCTCTTAACCCACTGAAACTCCATAGTACTCGTACAAGAAGCAAATCAGGACTCCAAGGGAGTGTCTAATAGGCCGACAAAATAATGAGACAACATGCAAATAAATCAAGGGTTTAGGGCCTCAAATTTGCTTAAGTTAACTCTACTGGGGGATTCATGGGATTTAAAAAGAGATTAATCTGTACTGTATCGTTGCTCATGCTAGCGGCATGTAGTGGAGATTATAAGACTCTCACAAACGGCTCTGAAGGTGGATTGAGCTGCCCCACAAAATTAAGCGAAAACTCGTTTGTCTTAGAAGGAAAAATAGCTAAACAAGCTTTCATTGAGAATGCAAAAGAAGAGGGAAAATTGCATATAGCTGCCGAGGGCCGACTCAAAAAAGGTGAGAAGGTTGTCGTAACAGTTAATCGAATTTGTCTCATGGAGCGCTCAGACTCTTCAGGTTACTTATTAACAGAAACAATTAAGCTTAAGACAAAAAATCATAAGCACTCTTTCACGGAATCGCATACATTTACACTTCCACGGGAAATCGATTTTGGAGCTCTAGAGGGTTATGCTGAAGCAGATGATTGCGTTGAGATGGTTGCTCCAAATGTGGTTTTTGAAACGACAGCTCTTCCTAATGATCCCCGCTTTACAAGCCAAACACATCTTCCAGCAATCGGCTATAACTCTTCCTACGATTGGTTTTTTACAGGTCCAAAAAGCATTAAGAGCGACACAATTGTGGCTATTATTGATAACGGTGTAGATATCAACCACCAAGATCTGAAAGATATACTCTGGCAGAATACTGCAGAAAAAAATGGTGTAGTAGGAGTGGATGACGACAATAACGGATATGTAGATGATGTTTATGGATATGACTTTGCGACAGATGTTGCAGACCCAAACCACAAGTATCCAAGTGGCTCTAACTTAGGGTATTCACATGGGTCACATGTGGCGGGCCTCGCCGCTGGTGCAACTAATAATGGAGTTGGTATCGCCGGCGTTATGGCTAAAAACGCTAAAATTATGTCTTTGAACGTATTTGGTAACTCACAAGGTGCAATGACTTCAAATATTGACACAGCAATTCGGTATGCCGCAGATATGGGTGCAAAAGTTCTCAACTTGAGTTTGGGGGGGCGTGGGGCAACTCCTTCTACAGAGAGTGCGCTGAGATACGCGGTCAGTAAGGGAGCGATTGTTGTTGTGGCAGCAGGAAATGATTCTGCAACCCTGACAAGCTCTACATTTTATACGCCTGCATCTTATGGTGCTAGTATTGAAGGAATGATCACTGTGGGGGCAACAGATGCCAATCCAAACAGTGTTGGAAATTTATGTTCTTTCTCAAATAAAAGTACAACTTATGTAGAAGTTGGAGGACCTGGTTGTGATACATCAAAAAGTGGTATGGGGGTACTTTCACTTCTACGCAATAATAGTTACGGTTTAATGCCGGGTACGTCTATGGCGTCTCCAGTCGTGGCTGGTGTCGCAACAGTGCTTTATAGCCTCGTAAGAGACGGTTATAACCGAGTTCTGACGCCAACTGAGGTTGAGAGTTTACTAAAGCGTGGCTCAAAGAACTTCTCTGCTCTTAATTCTACGATCAAAGATGGAAAGAATGTAGATCTTGCGACGCTCAAGGCAACTCTTGAAGCAGAATTTGGTCCGCTGAATCCACCAGATAATGGTGGGGGAGGCGATGATAATCCGCCACCACCTCCAGTGGAATGTCCTTAATTATAAATCGAATATCTCTGGGAGATCGATGATTGTAATAGATCTCTCCAAAATTTAAAACTTTGAGTATTCTTTGCGGCTTGCGGTTCATTTGTATTTTGAGCCTCTCGAATCAGAGCATCGTATGCTTCTTGAACCTGCTCATCTGTAAAACTTTTGGGTTCTCGAAATGAAAACTGCATAGGAAGGGTAGCCATTGCACTTTTTTTTTGATGTTCAATAACAACATCTACATGAGCATTTTCCACCTCAAATCGCGAGAAACCAAATAAATTTATAAAATCCCTTTCTGCAAGTAGATCAAAGTGACGAAGGGTGACTTCTAAAATGTTTAATTGTTGCAAAGTTGAAAGCTGATACTTAGGTTTTGTAGTTGTATGTGGCAATTCAATGGTATTTTCATACATGGCGAATGTGAGTTCTGCGAAGTAATTATGGCAGTTGTTATTTGCAAAACTCAGGCAAGAAATAAGAGCTATGAAAATAGCAAGTGCCTTCATTATACCCCTCTTAATTATGACGATTAGTTGAAAAGCCTAACTCGTAAATCTTCTAAGCTTGCATAGATGCCGGGACCACGTTCTGTTAGGTAAGTACCGTCTTTTACGTTGTCGACAATGTGTGCCACTCGATTTTGAATGTGATCCCAAACGTAGAGGCAGCTTTCGATATCTTCTGGAGCACATTGGGAAAGATCTTCTGAGGCTTCAGCCAATTGTTTAACGTATTTTAGGAACGCGGGCTTCCAATTCATATTGTCTTTTTCATTCAATTTGGCCAGCGTCTCTTCCAGTTGAGATTGAGTTGTAGAGCCTTGAAAGCTGTCAGTTGTGAAAACACCAAGTTGTACGGTTCCAGTTGTTACAATCGAGCGAGCATATGTATGAGCTATTGTCGTTTTCATGGGGTTTTGAGCGATGGCTGTTTGAAGCGCAATGTGAGTTGCTTCAAGAGATTCAATAACAGTCTCATGTTCTAAATCTATTTCAGATTCAGATTGAATTTTGGCAGCTTGTAGAAGCGGAACATCTTGAGCCAGGGTTTGATACGAGCCTAAGAGCAACACAGCCAACACAAAAGTCTTCATCCATTCCTCCAACAACATTCAATTTGTATAAATGTATATACAGTTTTCGTGCCAAATTACGGCTCTGTTTTTTTAAATTGTAGATCTTCACAACACATTAATTTTGAGCTAACGACTTGGATTCAGAGGTTATTTTTATCCCATATGAAAATTATGCAAAAATGTCTATAAGTCCGCCACTCATTTGCAGGTGCCAGGCACCTGGAAGCGTTTATAAATTTTGTTTCCAAGTGCCTGGCACCTTAATAATTGCGGGAGAGAGAAAAATAGAGCACACTTTTACGTATGACTTCTAATATTACTCAAGAAGATAGACAGCGTATTCTTCTGGGAGTGGTTTCTCTTTTTGTGGGGATAGCGCTCTTAATAGCAAAATTTGTAGCGTTTGAGGTAACAGATTCTCGCGCAATCTTATCGGATGCTCTAGAGAGCATTGCAAATGTTTTTGCTGCAGCCATCGGTCTTGTTACGATTTATATTGCAAGCAAACCTGCAGACAAAGATCATCCTTACGGCCATGGTAAAGCTGAATATTTTTCTGTGGCATTTGAGGGTGGCTTTATTAGTTTTGCTGCAATTCTTATTATTTATGACTCCATTCATTCCTTTTTAAGCAGTAACGTCGTTAAAGAAATTGATTTTGGAATTATAGTTGTTGCGGCGGCAGGAGCCATTAATGGAGCTGTTGGTTTATTTTTAAAGTTGCGTGGTCGCAAGCTCAAATCACTTGCACTTGTGGGAGGAGGAGAGCATCTCATTACAGACTTCCTGACATCGGTAGGATTGATCTTGGGTCTCTTCATGGTTCGTTGGACGGGGTGGATGTGGATAGATTCTCTCATTGCACTGAGTTTTGGGCTTCTGCTTGCTTACACAGGATGGACTCTTGTACGGAAATCTCTATCCGGTCTGATGGATGCAGAGGATATGCAAATGATTACCCAACTAGGTAAGTTATTTTATAAACAGGCATTTCCTGGGATTATTCGTATTCATCACACACGTGTCATTCGGTCTGGACGCTATCACCATGTTGATGCTCATATTGTTGTTCCTGAGTACTGGGAGGTTCAAAAAGCTCATGATGAGACTGTTCGATTTGAAAATGCAGTCATAAAAGCATATGAATTTGACGGAGAGATGCATTTACATCTAGATCCGTGCCGTAAAGCTTATTGTGAAATTTGTGATCTAAAAGAATGTCCAATTAGAAAAAAACCATTTGTGAAGCGACTCGAGTTCACGCTTGATGAATTAACAGATCCTCATGAACCCGAAGAGTTTCAAATTAAAAAATAAAAGGCACAAAAAAGATTAATTGACCTTCTCTTCTGTCTCAACGGTTTGAGCAGATTTAGCATCACCAATCTTTGTATCAATGATATCTTTTCTGAGCTTTTCAATTTGCTTCATAACAGGTGTGTCTTTGAGTTTGAGTCTTGTATTTAAAACATCCAAAGCTTTGTCGGCAAGTTCTGACTCTGCTAAAGGAACAACTCGTGTTTTAAAAAAATCAGATTTCTTAGTTTTTTCTAAAAGATCCTTAGCCTGAATTTCTACAATCTTTTTGGTAGTTTGTAGGTTACGAACCAGGTCCTCGCGAATCTGATCTCTGTTATCAATTGTTTCTTTGATTTGTTCTAAAATCGGTTTTTTTGTTGCCATATGTGCCTCCCCAATAGCTTTGATAACTTAGCATATTCATCTGGTTAATTCTATAGCAAGAATACTGTTAGATTTTCTTATCATTTTTTCTTATCTATGACGCAAGGCTTGCGCACATAGGAACCGCTATGATAGCACCTCTAAATATGCGAGATTTCTACCTTTCTAAAGAAAATATGCAATCCATTCGTGAAAACGATAATCCCTATGTTATGAAACTAAGGGAGGGGTATGGTGATTCTGTTTATGAAGAAGATCGAGCTCAGTCGCTAAAAGGTAAATGGCTAATAGATATTTTTAAAAATCAAAACCCTCTCGACATTGAAATTGGAACGGGAAATGGATACTTTTTTGCGCACCAGAGTTTTCAAAATCCAGACCGGAATCTACTCGGCTTCGAAATTAAGTATAAATGCATTTACCAAACCATACGTAGAGCAACATCTCTAGGTTTATTAAACGCAAAAATGATTCGGTTTCATGCCAATGTCATAGACCAGGTTCTTGGGGAAAACGAAGTTGATAATGTGTATATCTTTTTTCCAGACCCGTGGCCCAAGAAAAGACATTTCAAAAACAGACTCATCCAAGATGATTTTTTACAAAACATCTACAAAATTCAAAAGCCAGGATCATTTATAGAGTTTAAAACAGATAATCCTGAGTATTTTGATTGGACTGTTGAAAAATTTAAAAATTCTCCCTACGAAATCGCACGTTTGACGTACGATTTGCACACATCTGAATGGAACGGAGAAAACTTTAGAACGCACTTTGAAAATCTATGGACACGCAAGGGGCTAAAGATCATGCTCTTGCGCGCGTATAAATCTAATTAGGATCTAAGTATATTTCGGATTCCGAGATACTTTCAAAAGTGTTAAACATCTCTTTTAAAGAATGAACTCTGCAAATATCATTGATGTGGTGGATGGTAATCAATGGATCCCTTCCTACGTTGTGAGGTTGTATATGAACCTGCACCTCTGCCACTTGCTGTGAAGGAATCCAAAAGTATTGGTATCGTCCTATTATTTTTTGCTCTGTGTGGGCCGTTGAGAGGCTAACACTATTATATTCATTTTTGTTAACAGCTGAGCCATCACTATTGCGAGAACCTGCTGATATCCACTTCTTGTTTACAAAAATTTGATTGGAATGGATGTCTCTTGCGATTGTTATTGGAAAGTCATGTGGATTTTTATAATAAAGAGAGGCTACTCGACTGTGAGATCCAGCTCCAAAGCTTTTTGTATGGATCACGCAACTCAATTCCGGCTTAGCTGACTTAAAATTGAAATCTAATATACTCGAAAGCACAGCTTTCTCTTTTTGATTTACTTTCAAAATACATTTTTGTGAAGGTATTTGAACGCGAGGATCAAAGGTAGATTCCTTGTAGTTGAAGTAATGGGGGTTATGAGTAAGAGAGCTTAAAAATGTAGTTTCTAAATTATTTTTAAAATACCTAGCAAAAAAATTTTCACAAATGAGCTCTACAGACTCATTGGCTTGAAGTTTAGCTAGAGAAAGTTGGGTGAAATCTGATTCTTTGACCTCCGTTTGCATTGTGGGCGTGGCGCTTGCATCGTAAAGTAGGGAGACCGTTGGTAAAGCCTCAGGGATGATTTTTTTTCTTTTAAAAGATATCTGATAGGAATTTTGATGGGTGTCTTTGAATACTAATTTAAAGCGACAATCCCATCTGAGATGAGTTGATGTTGCAAGAGAGATTAAGGTTTGTGGGGGGAGTATGGTGTGAACTTGAATTTCTCTATTTTCGAAAAATGCCGAATATTCGATTTCGGTAGAGCCATCTGACGTACAAAAAGATTGAGCATGGACAGAAAATCCGTTTATCGCGGATGTGCGATCATAATTGATGATCCCAGAAGTATTAGAGTCCAGATAGATAATATCATTTAAACCTAATTCAGTTGTAACATTGCGAACGCTGACTTGGTTTTTATCATTCTTTTGTAAAACACGTACTTGGTATTTTGCAGAAGACCCTTGTGAGGGCTTATCCTTTTTTGAGCATGCAATAAAACCAATACTTGATAAAAACAACAGCGCTAATTTTAAAATAAACATAAGAGGACTCCTTTTATGTTTAAGGAGTGCAAGAGATGCCAATGATTCAAATAGATCTAAAGTTGATAACGCAGTTCCGGCGTTCTGGTTTTCGGAAGTTCCGGGCCCGGGATTATTTTACCAATAGTCGGCGTCTATTTTGATATCGCCACAGACGTGAGCTTGGCAGCTCATGCGTTGGTTTCTTTCATAACCATGAATATCTCTCATATCTTGTTCCAGATCATTTTCGGGGGAGAGGTTTTCTCGTCCCTCAATTACTTTCACAAGACATTTTGTGCAAACGCCATTTCCTCCACATGAACTCGCAACTGGAATTTCGGCCTCTGTAAGAGCTTCCATCAAGTTCGCATCTTGTGCGACTTCTATGACGTTAGAGTTTTTTACAAAAAATATCTTAGGCATGACATGAATCTACTTGGATTCTCCATAGTGGTCAAATGGTGCCCACTGATTTCGTGACTTTTGAGGTACTTCTAAGATACAAGCGGGCTATGAAAATTGCTATATTAGGAGCGTCTCGAGGTTTGGGTAAATGTCTCTTAGGGGAGTTGCAAAAGATATCTCCAGAAAGCTCCTATTTTATTTCGAGCCGCAAAATAGCTCTATTAGAAAAACTTAAAGGCCACTATTCGAATTTGCAAATCCTAGAATGTGATTTTACAGGAGATACATCGCAACTCTTTTCATCACTTAAAGAGTTTCAACCGACCCATATTATTTGTAATGCAGGTGGTGGTGTTCATGGGAAATTTCATGAAAAAAACTGGAAGGACCATCTCTGGACATTAAAACTCAATCTGATTTTTCCGATGGAGCTTGCGCATTTTTGTTTAAGCCAATTAACACAATTAGAGCAGCTCTCTTTTGTGGGCTCTGCAATAGCAGAGTCAGCTCCAGATGAAAATGCGAGTTCTTATTGCACCTCAAAGCATGGACTAAGAGGTTTTGTAAAAACCCTTCAAATTGAGAATAATCTAGATATTCGGCTTATAAGCCCACCCTATATGGAAACTGATATGCTTCCTTTGGGCAGTTGGCCGCGACGCGAAGGGCTGGCAAAAAAAACTGAGGATGTTGCCGCGCAAATAGTGCACCAGCTTATGGACAAAACGCAAAAGAGCACTCATATTAGTTTCTAGAAATCAAAGCCAAAAGGAGTCTCTCATGGCAGTGGAAAAAGTTATTATCATTGGTTCTGGTCCTGCGGGTTTTACAGCAGCAATTTATACATCGCGAGCAATGCTGAAACCTATTTTATTTGAAGGGGATCAGCCCGGTGGTCAACTCATGACAACTACAGATGTTGAGAATTATCCAGGATTTGCTGATGGAGTTATGGGCCCAGAGATGATGCAGGTTTTTAGAAAGCAGGCAGAGCGTTTTGGAACTCGTTTAGAATCAAAATTAGTAGATAAAGTAGATTTTTCGAAGAGACCATTTAAAGTT
The DNA here is from genome assembly GCA_963169805.1 of Bdellovibrionota bacterium. Classification (GTDB taxonomy): domain Bacteria; phylum Bdellovibrionota; class Bdellovibrionia; order Bdellovibrionales; family JAEYZS01; genus CAUJDY01. Next base: position 14,777 of record CAUJDY010000074.1, read on the forward strand.
TGGTCTGACGGAAAAGAGTACCAAGCAGAAACAGTGATTATCTCTACAGGTGCAACTGCAAAATTGTTAGGCCATGAAACAGAAAAAAAATTCTGGGGCAAGGGTGTTTCTGCGTGTGCGACATGTGATGGAGCGTTCTTTAAAAATGTTGATGTTGTTGTTGTGGGCGGTGGAGACACGGCTATGGAAGAGGCAATGTTTATGACTCGTTACGCGAGCAAGGTTTATCTTGTACATAGACGTGATGAATTCCGCGCTTCAAAAATCATGGCAGATCGTGTTCTTGCTCATCCAAAAATCGAAGTAATTTGGAATGCAGAAGTTCATGAAATTTACGGTGAACGCCTTATGAAAGGTGTTAAACTAAAGAGCACAAAAGACGGTTCGATTCGAGATGTTCCATCAGAAGGTCTCTTTGTAGCAATTGGACATAAGCCAAATACAGATATTTTCAAAGGCCAACTCGAACTTAATGAAGTGGGTTATATTGTGACAAAGCCAGGAACAACATATACATCTGTCGATGGCGTTTTTGCCTGCGGTGATGTTCAGGATCCTGTGTACAGACAAGCGGTTACTGCTGCGGGGACAGGTTGTATGTCAGCCATCGATGCAGAACGATGGCTCGAGAAGAACCATTTATAGAGATTGTGCGGCAAAGTAACGGCGGCAAGAATTAGCTCTCGCAGACCTAGAAGAATGATCAGCTCTTAAGATTTTCTTTAGAAGAGTGTTTACTTCTTCCATAGACTCTTGGTAGCTTTCTAAAAGTCTTTTAGCAGCGAAACTATAGCCGCTTCCGATTGCTCTATGGTCTCCAACATCAGAATATCGACCTGCAAATTCTAGTTGGGCTGCCCAACCTAAACTATGACTGCTTGAGCCTTGTTTATCTGCAACAATTCTTGATTCAAAGATATCTGGTCCATGAGAGATTCGAACTCTTAGGAAAGATCTTTCTTCGCCTGATAAAACCCTGCGACCAGATTTAATATCCGCTAATAACTGAGCTAACTTTTCTGTTCTATTGCTGACTGCGGCCAATAGATGCATGAGTGAGGTATGTTTTTCCGCGCTAAAAATATCACCATGTGATCCATATCCTCTCGCATCTGCTCTATAAGTAGAATATTCCGATGGAAAACCTAAGCCGATGAGTGCATTTCCTTCTGAGTCATTCACTCTGCGAATAGCATATGCCACGATTGCTGTTCTATATTTTGAACGAAGAGTTCCGGGATTTTGGCGATAAACTGAATCGAGTTTGATTCTTGCTTCTTTAGAAATAATAAATTTTTCTGCAATACTGCGTATAACACCATTGATAGCTTCTTTTGTTGAATCCCATGTAGATCTATCTATCATTCGATAATCTTCTAAAAACAGACTTCCTTCAAATAAAGACATCCAGCGAGGTTCATTTGAATATGCAAAAACTTGCAATGGGTGTACAGTTCCTTCTCCATGTTTTAAAGTTCTTGTATTAAAAAATCTAACACCTCTAGACTGTTTTAGAATTTCTTCTTTATTAATAACTTTATTTTTTAAATCAAAGATCCAAACATTAGGATTGTTTATTCCAACAATACGAATAGGATTTTCTGTTTTAATATCAAAAAAAGCAGGGGTAGAAATATTTGAAACATCAAGTACAAGATGATCTCTTTCTTGAGGAGAAGAAACTAATTTAGGAGCCATTGAAAGGATTTTTTGCTGGGCTCTTTGAACCCAAGTCAGAACACCTTTTTGTAGGTTAGAAGATTTTTTTTCTCCTACAGTAAAAAAGCGTGAAGGTTCTTTGCCTTTAACTTCATCGATATTCAATGTAGGATAAAATTGCTCAAAAAGTCTTTGAGAATATTGCTCAATAATCTGGATTCTCTCTTCTACAGTTTTTTTTCTAAAATCTTCTACTTCGCTATAAATAGCCGCCATGATGCTATCTATTCTTGCAAGTGTCCAAAAGTGGCGTGCTTGATTAAATCTTTCGTATATTCCATCCAATTTTTCTTGAGACATACCCGATAAAGTAAAACCAGAAATTAAATAATAATAATCAAGATTAGGCACGTCTTTTTTAGCAAAACCTAGGACACTCGTAACAGATGATTCGTAGGAATCTCGAGTGCTAACATCGATTTTTACAGGCCCTTTAGTTTGAATATCTTCATTGGCAGAATACACAGGGTGTGTTGTCAAATTCGCGATTAAAAAAATGTATATAATTTTGATCATTTCGTGCTCCTAGAGTTTCCTTGCTTGCTTATATAGAGCAACATTTATGCCAATTTAAATGCATCTATATGGAATTACAGGCAGAAAAAGATTTTTAAGGTCTGAGGTTTAGGCTACTTTTGAGTGGTTTGTTGTTAGTTAACCTATGAATAAAAGGCTTGTTTGGTAAGCACGCAGTACGATCTCTAGATTAGGAGCAAAATTTGTCACAAATAATGACCTTTTACTCAAAAATATTTATCTTTTTGATATTTCTTGAATCCAATTTTTACGATTCTTAAAGTCTGCGATTACCATATTGGAGAGATCTTTATCTTCAGAGTTTGCCAATTCGTCTTGAATTTGAGAGTCAATGAATTCAATGACAGAGTTCCAATCCTTAAAGTTGGCATTTTTTAATACCAATGCTGCATAGATGTCTACTTCTGCATGACTTTTAAAGCTTTCTTCTGGGGCTAATAACATGAGTTGTTCTTCTGGGGCATAAGGAGAAACAAGTCCATTGATTGTTAAAAAATCTTGAGTTGAATAGGGTGGATGTGCCGTCATTTCATGAACGAAATGACTCAATTCATGAGTGAGAATATACCTGATCACTTTATTTGGATTAGAGATTGTTTTATTGTTTCTAATTTTTTGAATATCTCTAAGAGATATATAAATTGTTTTATTCTTAAAATCTGCGAAAAAATTTGTATCTGTATATGCTTTTAATTCTATCAGATCGCTACTTCCAAATATGAGAGTTTGTATTTCATTAAACATATCATGAATATCTTGTGGTATGTTCTCTTGAGATTCTACCACTTCTTCACTAGAGACATTTGGAAAGCTGGGTATTTGACTTATACCTCGAACTCTTAAAAGTATCTCTTCCATAGCATCAATGTTGTATGTATGTGTAAGATTGAGATCTGCCGAGGATACATAGATTGAAAATAAAAAAATAAATAACATTGGAAAAATGCTAAGTCTGATATTTTTCATTTGGACATTATAGTTCATACATGCAATTAAAAATAGATGTAAAGATTCTGACAGAAGGACATAAAATGTCACTTAGATGGTCACGAGGGGAAATTATTTTATCAAAATATCTAAGCACATTAAGAATATAAACCCGCCCAAGAGACCAACAGTGGCTGAAGAGTCTTCTCCGCTGTTGTGACATTCAGGAATCATCTCGTGTAAGATTACATACAACATCATTCCCCCGGCAAATCCAAGAGCCCATGGCAGTAAGCTACTTGCTAAGTGGATTGCATAAAACCCAGTAAGAGCACCTAGTGCTTCTACTGCACCCGTGATAATAGCCACAATAAAGGCATCGCGCTGTTTGTAGCCAGCACTTAAGAGACCAAGCGATACAATCAGTCCCTCAGGAATATCTTGAAATGCAATTCCCAGAAGAACGGGCAGAGCAATTGTTGCATTTTGACTTCCCAAGCTTGTTCCAATTGCAAGTCCCTCTGGAATATTATGAATTGTGATTGCAATAACAAAGAGCCAAATCTGCTTAAGCTCCAGATTCAGAGTTCCTTCTTTGCCTTTAAAAAAATGCTCATGTGGAATTCGGGAATTTGCAAAATGGATTAAATAGGCTGCACCTAAAACGATCAACGCAAAATATAAAATTCCATTGAAAGTGGAAAATGAAGAGCTAAAGATTTCAAGAGAGGGAGCGAGAAGTGAAAAGCAAGTAGCCGCCAGCATTACACCAGCGCTTAATCCTATAAAAAAGTATTGTACTTTCTTTGATAACTTCCGCACAAAAAGTGTTGGAAGAGCCCCTATGCCAGTTGCTAAAAAAGCAATTGCTGCACCAGTGAGAGGGGATAGTAAGAGACTTTCCATAATTACTTTTTGTTAAGTTTGAGAAGTGTTTTAACAGCTTTCTTCATTTTTTCGATATCAAAGGGCTTTTTAATGTAGTCATCACAGCCAACCTCAAATCCACGCTTTACATCCAATTCGCTGGTTTTGCCAGATAGAAAGATGAGAGGGATTGATTTTAAATCGTCGTGTTCTTTTAGAAGTGTGGCTAGTTCATATCCATTCAACCACGGAAGCCCAATATCTAAAATAATCAGATCAATTGGATTGTCGTCTAAAACATCGGAGAGCTGTGTTCCGTCAGATGCAGATATAACCTTGTAGCCTTCCGCTTCAAAAAGTCGTCTAAGTGCAATTCTCATGGTTTCATCATCATCAATAACTAAAATTGATTTTGATTCTTCTTTTTTCTTAAGAGATCTAAATTCATTTAAAGAAACCACTTCTTGATCTCGCATTTTTTCTTTTGCGAGTTTTTCAATTTTATCAATAAGTGATTTTGTATTAATTTTGCCTTTGGCCATGAAGATACCCTTTATCTCATTTAAACTTAAATCAGATGAAAAGGGTACCTTTTTTAAGGTCTAGTTTCTTAATATCTTAGGAATGCCTTTTGGAATGGCACTTAACAATTTCTTTGTATAGTCGTGCTGTGGATTCTCGTAGATTTCAAGTGCATTCGCTTTTTCTACGATCTTACCATTGTACATAACCGCCACATCGTCTGCGATAAACTTTACGACAGCTAAATCATGTGAAATAAAGATGTATGTTAAATTCAGCTCTTTTTGAAGATCCAACAAAAGATTCAAAATCTGTGCTTGAATGGAAACATCAAGAGCAGAAACTGATTCATCACAAATAATAAACTCTGGCTGGACAGCAAGCGCGCGAGCAATGCAAATTCTTTGTCTTTGGCCGCCAGAAAACTCATGCGGATATCTATTTAGAAATTTTCTATCAAGTCCTACTTTGTCCATCAGTTGACTTGCCATCTCAAGGCGCTCATCTTTAGAACCTCCGAGATTATGAATTGCCATTGGTTCCATGATTGCAGATGCAATCGTCATGCGAGGGTTCAAAGAAGCATAAGGATCTTGAAAGATAATTTGCATCTTTCGACGTAGTTTTCTCATATCGTCTGCCGAGAGTTTTGGAATATTCTGCCCATTATAAACAATATCACCCGAGGTTGGTTCAATGAGTCTTAGGATGGTTCGTCCTAGGGTCGACTTTCCGCAGCCCGATTCTCCAACAAGCCCCATTGTGCGTCCTTGGTGAATATTGAGAGAAACTCCATCTACAGCTTTGACATGGGATTGAACTCTTCCTAAAACGCCACCCTTGATTGGAAAGTGTTTTGTAACATCTTTAAGTTCAAGAATGAGTTTGTTTTTTTCTGTTATTGGGCGAATTTGCTTTTGGACAGCATGCACCTCTACGTTAACAGGTTTTTCTCGTCCGTCTTCTGTCATAAAATCACTGACTGTAGGAAGTCTGAGGGGATTTTTTTCCAGTGATGGACGGCATGCGAGTAATCCTTTCGTGTAAGGATGCTGAGCTGACGTAAAAATATTTTTTGTTGTGTTTTGTTCAACAATATTTCCGCGATACATAACCACTACGTCATCTGCGATATCTGCAATCACGCCCAAATCGTGTGTGATGAAGAGCATCGACATTTTGTACTCTTCTTGAAGTTTTGCAAGAAGATCAAGAATTTGTTTTTGAATCGTAACATCAAGAGCGGTTGTAGGTTCATCCGCAATCAACAGCTCTGGGTTGCAGGCAATTGCCATGGCAATCATAATTCTTTGTCTTTGCCCGCCAGACATTTCGTGTGGATAGGCATGGATACGTTTTGAGGGGTCAGGAATTCCAACTTGATTCATGAGATCTAATGTTTTTTCAAAGGCTTCCTTTTTTGAAACTCTTTGGTGGATAAGAATCGTTTCTGCAATTTGATCTCCAACTGTGAAGACCGGATTGAGTGATGTCATTGGCTCTTGGAAGATCATAGATATTTTATTTCCACGCACACTTCTCATTTGAGCTTCTGAGAGTTTTGTAAGATCAGTTCCATCAAAAAGAATTTGTCCGCCGGAGATAATGCCAGGAGGGTTTGGAATGAGCCTCATGATTCCAAGTGAGGTAACGGACTTTCCTGATCCAGACTCGCCAACAAGGCCTACTGTTTTTCCTCTTGGAATTTGAAAGGAAATACCTTTCACAGCATTCACGATTCCATCATCTGTGCGGAAATCAATTTTGAGATCTTTGATGTCCACCAGTATTGGTGATTTTTCCTTTGTCTTAGATGATGATGAAACAGATTGCTCGAGCATTTTCCCCTCCGTGATAGATGCTTAGATACAGTTGCTTAGTGACCGTCCTCTGAAAATTCTAAGCATAAATCGTTCTTTAACACAGTAAAATCGAATATTTAGCGCCTAGCAACATACTCAAATTTACATAACAAAAGAGGAGATGGAGCCCCATGCTCCACCTCCTAGGCCATTCCCACGCACTTAAAATTGCAAGGATTGGGCCGAGATTTTGGGGACTTTTTGCACCCACTTTGACTTTTCAAAAAGGCATGGTTAGGGTGCGTCCATGAGAACATTAGACGCACGAGAAGCCTTTTTACAAAAATACTACGCCAATGAGAACGAGCTCTTTGTTTCATTAAGAAATTTAGCCAAAGTTAACAAGTGCGATCACATGATCGTAGCACCTTCTGAGGCGCGCACTTTAAAGTTTTTAGTGGAAATGGCCCAGGCAAAAAAAGTTGTAGAAATTGGTTGTTTGTATGGGTTGTCCTGTATGTATATGGCATCTGCACCAAGCGTTTCAAAAATATGGACTTTAGAAAAAAATCAAGAGAATGCAAAAATAGCTCAGAGTTTTTTCGATCAATCTTCTGAAAAAAATAAAATTCAATTGTTAATAGGGGATGCCCACGACAATTTGAAGCAGCTGAATGCAGAGGGACCGTTTGATGTGGTCTTTATTGATGCAGATAAATCAGGGTATCCGAACTATGTCCGGTGGGCTTACCAGAATTTAAGAGTTGGTGGTCTTGTTATATGTGACAACACATTTTTGGGTGGTTCAGTTTGGGGGGAAGATATCGAGCGAAAAACTCAAACTCAAATTAAGGCGATGTTAGAGGTTCACGAAGAGCTTGCTCAATCTGGCCGTTGGAGTGCACACACTCTCCCAAGCTTTGATGGCATCACTGTTGGGATCAAGTTATAAGAAGGCGCCTGCCGACATTTTGTTTGCCGGCGCATTATTCGCGCCGGTCAACAAAAAGTAGGCAGGCGCCTTATTACGAGTAAGATAGAGTG
>CAUJDY010000075.1 GCA_963169805.1 Bdellovibrionota bacterium
TATCCGTTTGCATCTCCATCTACTAGAATTTTTAAATCTTTCAAAGACGCTATTGGTTCTTTAACTTTAAATGGACGACTAGGAATCATTTCGTAATATGTATCTGGAGTCTCCAAAAACCGTACTCCGTTTGTGCGCACCTTCTCGACGGAGGAAATTATTTTATCTGTTAAGAGTGCCACATGTTGAATACCTGAGCCTTTATACTCTTCTATATACTCTTGAATTTGTGATTTCGAATCTGTTGGTTCATTAATTGGAATACAAAATTTCTTACACGGAGACATCATCACTTTTGAAATCAATCCTGTTTTTTTACCCTTAATATCAAAAAATCTTTTTTCTTTGAAATTGAATATTTTTTCATAGTAATCACACCACTTTTGCATTTCATTTCGAGGAACATTGTTTGTCATATGATCAATAACTTTAAATCCATACCCAACTACCTCTTTGGGGCCAATGTAGTTAAAATCATCATCATAAATGGTTTTGTCGCCATACTTATCTATAAAATACACAACACAGTCGCCTATACCGTAAACTGCCGGAAATGAACCCGCATCACCTTGTTGGTTTTTATATTGAACAGCTCCTCTACTGACGGCAATTTCAAGCGCCTGCTGAGCTGGAATTTTTGTTCTTAAGGCAAAAGCACAAATTGATGGTCCATGCCTTTGTTTAAAATCAGATGCAAAAGAGTGAGGCTCATTATTTATGATTAGATTAACTCCGCCTTGTCTATATAAAAGAACATTTTTAGTTTTGTGAATACCAATTTTTTGAAATCCAAAGTTCTCTAAAACCTTACCTAAAGCTTCTGGCTCTGGCGATGTAAACTCTAAAAACTCTAACCCATCTAGACCTACTGGGTTTTCCAGATCTTTTACCCCTGCCCCAAACCACGCATTTACTTTTGATTGTACAGACTGAATTATTTCCTTCATCATGAAACCTCCACTTTAGACTTCCCTCTATTTTTAAGCTTTTTTTGGATTAAATCCAAATAAAATGTACACAGTATTTTGACGTCTGCCAGTCTTACTGTCATTATGTAAGATGTTGCTGTTTTGCATTGCTTATGAGACAGCAATAGATTCAATTTGAAGGATCATATTGAAGGATAGGTAAGGACTAAATTCATGCATATTACATCAGAACTAAAAAAAACAACTGCACAGCGACTTTCACAAAAAGTTTTTGTTAATCGAACTCTTAATTTAAAGCAAATAAAGTACATTGGCCTTGATATGGACCATACACTTGTGCGGTACAACTCACATAATTTTGAACAATTAGCTCATAAAGTTGTTCTAAAAAAATTAATACAAAAAAAGAAATACCCAAAAGATATCGAGCAGCTTCCGTTTGAATTTCACAAAATGATTCGAGGGCTTGTTATAGATAAAAAACTCGGCAATATACTAAAGCTAAATCGTTACTCTGGTATCCGCATTAGTCTACACGGAATGAACCCTATAGATTTTAAGACACAAAAAAAAATCTATCGCAGTAAGTACATCGATCTAGGAGATCCAAACTACTACGCTATCGATACTATCTTTTCTATTTCGCCAGCACTTTTATTTGGCCAGCTAGTAGATCTAAAAGATGGACGGTACGCCAGTCAACTTCCCGACTATACTCAAATCGCAGAGGATATTTTAGAATGCCTAGATGAGGCTCATAGGGATGGAAGCATCAAAAACGATGTTCGCAGAAACATTGATCATTTTATATTCAAGGACCCCAAAATTGCAGAAGGATTAGAAAGATACAAAAGGCATGGTAAAAAGATTTTTGTCATTACAAATTCCGACTTTGATTACACCAAATTTCTCTTAGATTCGTGTATCAATCCATTTTTGAAGGATCACAAACACTGGTCGGAGTTATTTGAATACACAATCACATTGGCCCATAAGCCAAGATTTTTCTATGAAAACCAGCCCTTCCAAAAGGTTGATCTTCAAAAGGGAGTTCATTCAGAAACAACAACAGATATAGTTCCAGGAATCTACCAAGGAGGAAGTGCAAAGAGTTTCTCTTCAGCACTCAACATTAACGGAGATGAAATCTTATATATGGGAGATCATATTTACGGGGATATCCTTCGACTTAAAAAAGATTGCAACTGGAGAACAGGATTAGTTGTCGATGAACTTTTTGAAGAAATCACCAGCAATCAGAATGCTAAGAAAGTTGACGTTCAAATCAATGACTACATGATGGATAAGGAGCCTTTAGAAGAAGAACTCCTTGATATTACAACAGCGCAGGCAGAAGGAAAAATTGGAGATGCAGATCGTGTTAATAAACTTCAAGCAGATATAGCTGCAATAGACTCCAAAATTTCTGAACTTATTGAGGAACATAAATCGTTTTTTAACGAAACCTGGGGTGAAATCATGCGTATAGGCAATGAAGAAAGCTACTTCGCCTCACAAGTCGAAAGATATGCATGTATTTATATGTCGCAAATTTCAGATTTGTTAGAACTATCCCCTCGAATTTACTTCAGAGGTTTTCGCAGAAATTTGCCGCATGAACTTTTATAATTACCTGTGAACTGCTGTAATCTCTGAGTTTGAATTTTGGGGTTTTAAGACTTCAATATTAACAAGCATTTCATAGAAATCAGGCTCATTTGCAGCCTTTTCCTCAATAACAGCTAAATCATAATCTTGCATACTAACTTGCATATCTGAAGACACAGTTTCTGCAAATGCAGATTGCGCCCCAAAAAAAAGAGCAACACTCATCCATCCCAATGCCAATGTAAGCTTTTGCATATCCATCCCATTTATTAATGTGATTTACATTAGAGCAATGTATATGCCATATCAGTTCAACTATATATGAATCAGAGATCTCAGCCCTGAAAAAAACTCAGGGCTGATTAAGAAAATAACGTGTTACTGAAGAGCTGTTGCAGGATCAATGTATCCGTATCTAATTTTTCCATCCCATGCGTGTTTTGCTTGGTTATCTGCAGTTTGCCTTAGGACTTCAACCGCATCCCACCACATGTATCCTTTGCTAAGCATGCGAGCCATGACACCTGCGAAAAGAGGCGTTGCCATACTTGTTCCACTCATAGACTCCCATCCACCTGGAACAGTAGACATAATATTCGACCCAGGAGCTGCAAAGTGAACATAATTTGCTCCGTAATTTGTAAAATATGATCTCGTATCATTTGTCCCATCATGATCTGCTGAGGCAACACCAATCATATTGTAGATACCACTAACACCAAGTGGAATTCTTAAATCTTGCAGGTTAGATACATCAAGATTGAGTGAATTATTACCCGCAGAAGCAACATAAACAGTTCCCATGTAGTAAGCATGGCTCATGGCATCTACAAAAACCTGAAGAGTTACTTGATTGATGTTGAAACCATTCCAAGATGCATAAAGCCCCCATGAATTTGAAAGAATTTTTGCTCCATTATTAGCACCATAAACAACAGCCTCTGCTGCATCAGATAAAAATGCAGAGTTTTCTCCTCCAATAATTTTTAGAGGCATAATTTTAACGTAGGGAGCAACTCCACGAGCAATTCCTTGCGGATGCGGATCAGCTGCAATAATCCCAGCACAATGAGTTCCATGACCTTGGTTGTCCGTTGGGGCATTTGTATTATTTGTGAAGTTCCAACCATGAACGTCATCAATGTAACCATTTGAATCATCATCAATGTTGTTGTTTGGTATTTCATTTGGATTCGTCCAAATTTTAGAAGCTAAATGTGGATGAGTTATATCAACTCCCGTATCCAGAACAGCAACAGTAACCCCTTGGCCCTGATAATTCGGGTTCATAGAATCATATCTCATACGCTGAATATGCCACCCCGGAGCAGTTGCCTCTTGATCATTGGCAATTGGTTGATCTAAGTAAATACGAATGTCTTCCACGACAGTCTGTGCTTGAGTGATATTCAGAAGTCTACTTTGAACTCTTGCAGTAGCCACCAGGTCTGGCGTCTCAATAACTGAATACTTTTTTTGGCCAATCTCAAATTTCTTAATAAGCTTTACACCATGTATCTGGTGCACATTAAGTTTTGCGTCTTCTACAATCCATCGAGCAGAAAATGCATATGTTGATACAAATATTAGTGAAAAAAATATTAACCCTCTCATTACCCCTCCTTGTAATTAATACAGGCTGACGCGGAGCTAGACTATTGTCCAGAGAAAAGGCTAAAAAAAAGGCAGAGCTAACGCCCCGCCTCTTTCCAAACAAGGAACTGTTTATCTCATTGCTTCGTAGAGATTAATGTATCCGTAAGTCACATAATTATCCCATGTGTCCTTTGCTGTTGCATCTACTGTCAACACCAGCTTTTGGTACGCTTCAAAAGGTGTATATCCCATACTCACCAGTCGAGCCAATGCACCTGCAGCAAGTGGCGTTGCCATACTCGTACCACTCATATCTTGCCAACCATTACCAGGAACAGTTGAAAAAATATTTGAACCAGGAGCCGCTAAGTGAACATACCGCGAGCCATAATTTGTAAAGCCTGATCTTGTATCACGTAAACCATCGTGATCACCGGATGCAATACCAACCATAGTAGGTAGGTTTGGCATACTGAGAGGAAAGATTGGATCTGTCGTTAATGTATCGATATTGCGTCTTTCATTTCCTGCTGCCGCTACAAATACAACGCCTCTTTGGCCTGCATATGCAATCGCCTCCCCAAGCAATTGAACACCCTGAGGATTGTAGTACATTGACCACGACTGATAAACTCTCCATGAATTTGAAAGAATATGTGCGCCATTATTTGTAGCATACACAACAGCTTCAGCTGCATCAGATAAGAACGTTTGAGTTCCGCTGCCAATAATTCGAATTGGCATAATTGTCGCCATCGGTGCAACTCCACGATCAGACCGAGTAGGATGCTTAGAAGCAGCGATTATCCCTGCACAGTGAGTTCCATGAGAGTTGTCATCAGACACATCTTTATTATCCTCAGAAAAATTCCATCCATTGATATCATCAATATAGCCGTTACCATCATCATCAACATTATTATTTGGAATTTCTCTCAAATTCTTCCAAATCGTGTGCTTTAAATTTGGATGATTGATATCAACACCAGTATCTAAAACTGCAACAACAACACCTTGTCCCTGATAGCTTGGATTAAGTGCATCGTACCGCATTCTTTGCACATGCCATCCTGACGGCGCTCTATCTTGATCCAGATTTTCCTCTGGAGACTTCACAAGCTCAATAGGAATGTCTTGCATAGTTTTTTGAGCAGCAAACATCATGTTCAATGAAGATATCGCTCGCGTGATCCCCATCCGCGAGAAAGACTCTTCTGTTTCGATCACAAGATAATTCTTTGATCCAACAGAAAACTCCTTGATAACTTTATATGAACTATTGTTCTTTGGTAGTTGAGCTGCATTTTCAATAACCCAGCGAGCTGCCCAGCTTTGAGTTGATAATAAAACAACGAGACTTAAAATGAATCCTTTCACATGGCCCCCTCTTTTTAAGGCAACTCTTTTTAACCTCGTTATCAAACGACCGTGTTTGTTAATAAGGTAAATTGCCTGAACAAAAGTCTATACAAGGCAGACCAAAGGCCAATCGCTAACCTACTCAATACCAAGAAACTAGACCATAGTTGGTATTGAAATATAAAAATTTAATGCGTGTTATATGGAATTCTTATTTTGAATCCAGGTCTGGAAAACGAATGAATGCAGCCCAACTTCTTTCTGAGACTCGTTCAAATACAGCTGATATGAGGTTTAAATTTACTTTTTTAGAGATTTCTATTTGGCGCAGTTTATTCTCCTTAAGGCACTCTATCCAGTAATGAAACCGAAGATCATTCGAACAGTCTTGAAGCTGTGGAATTTTTTGAACGTTTGATAAATCCTCAAATACAAATGAAGCTATTGATTTTCCTAACTGATTTTCAAGCTTAAGGATTTCAGCTTGAGGCTCTCGGTGATAGGCCTGAATTGGGCTCAATATGTAGTATATTTTTTTATTCCCGAGCCTGGCTTTTAAATGCTCCACTACTTTAAGATGAAAACTAGAATCGTTCTTAATTCCAAAAACTAAAACTTCCGACTCGCTTAGTACTTGGTACATCTGTCGAAAAATATACTCACCCAACTGTTCTGGTGATTGAAAGTTTGATGGCCGAATAACTGGTATTGATTTTGGCTTTAATCCAAATTCAATGACTAAATATGTACTGACTGCCGAGACTACCAAAATTCCTGTTAAAATAACCTTCCACATGGGGATAGCTTTAGCCCTTGAAGGCATATTCCTCAATCATAAAAAGGAGTTAACGCACAAAATCTAAAACTCTATTTTAGCTCCTCAAGTAGCTCTCACCCTGATATTTTGGTCTCGTATTTTGCGTATACAACCACTTGGAAAAAGCTTTGATCTGTAGACAAAGACTTATTAAAAACTTCGTGTTTGGTCATAAAAATACACTTAACAGGACTTGATCCTTAGGACGGGTACCAAATGACAAATCAAAATTTTTCGTATCTTATTGTTGGCAATGGTCAACTTGCAAGCCATCTCAAATTCTACTTTCAGTCACAAAATATTCGCATACAGACATGGAACCGACGCGAACACTCAGTTCAACAGCTCACAGAACTTCACGCAAATACAACCTACACGCTCCTCTGTATTAAAGACACCGCAATTCAAGAGTTTATTCAAACACATCACTTAAAAAGTAACCGCTGTATTCACTTTTCAGGCTCATTGATCATGCCCGAAACCTTACAGTTTCATCCCTTAATGACATTTTCTAAAAATTTATTTCCCATCGATTTTTATAGTCGCTTTTCTTTTATAGGAGTTAAGGGGCAAAAAACACTGCAAGACGTTTTTCCATTCCTTAAAAATACCTATTATGAAATAGAACCACATCAGAAAGCATTTTATCACGCACTTTGTGTTCTGTCTGGAAACTTCACAAACATGCTTTGGAAGAAAGCGTTTGAAGATT
>CAUJDY010000076.1 GCA_963169805.1 Bdellovibrionota bacterium
GAAAACGGATCATGTGGAGATTGGTCTTTTCCGCTGGCTGTTCTTCTTGGAGCCGGACCTGGAGCAAGGTTGATAAAGTAGTCCAAGAAAATCTCAATACCAAAATTATTCATAGCGCTACCAAAAAAAACCGGAGACAGTTCTCCCTTAGAAATTAAGTCTCTGTCAAAGTTACTTCCAGCAATAGATAAAAGTTCGAGTTCGCCTTTAAAGTTTTCTAAGGCTTCTTGAACAAAAGAGGATTGGAAATTGGGAAGATCTTTCATGTCATCCACAGATTCATAGACTTGAGATTGAACTTGTTGGCCACCAGAATTACTAGCATCAAAAATATTGAGTTCTTTTTTTAAAACATCGTAAACACCGCGGAAGCTCTGACCACTTCCGATTGGCCAGTTAACCGGCGTACACTTGATACCTAAGACACTCTCAATTTCATCAATCAACTGAATAGGATTTTTAGCTTCTCGGTCCATTTTGTTTATGAAAGTAAAAATTGGTATTCCTGCTTTTCTGCAAACTTGAAAAAGTTTTTTTGTCTGTTCTTCGACTCCCTTGGCTCCATCTATTAACATCACAGCAGAGTCTACGGCCATCAAGGTTCTATAGGTGTCTTCAGAGAAATCTTTGTGTCCAGGAGTATCCAGGAGATTTATGCAAAATCCTTTGTGTTCAAATTGAATTGCTGTTGTTGTAACGGAGATACCTCTTTTTCTTTCCATCTCCATCCAATCTGATGTCACATGTTTTTTCCCTGCTTTTGCTTTAACAGATCCGGCCTCACGTATAACCCCACCATACAAAAGTAGTTTCTCTGTTATTGTTGTCTTACCGGCATCAGGGTGAGAGATGATGGCAAAAGTTTTTCGTCTGTCAATTTCGGATGTGTTATTCATAAAAGCTCCAAAAAATTAAATGGGATGTATCCAGCCGTAAATATCTTTTTGATGTCCTAATTGTAAATTAGAAATAAAAGTTCTTAACTCTAAACTTAGAGGGCCGTTTTGATTATTATTAATGACATATTTTTGATTTTTATAAGATAAAGTACCTATAGGAGAAATAACGGCAGCAGTACCTGTTCCAAAGGCTTCAGTTAATTGTCCGGACTGAATGCCTGAGATGATTTCATCTATCGAAATACGTCTCTCTTTAATATTCATTCCTTTATGTTTCAGGATTTGAAGAACTGAATCTCGCGTTCCACCACCTAATATAGTTCCCTCAAGAGAAGGTGTTACAACTTCGTCCTTGAAAACAAAGAAAACATTCATTGTTCCAACTTCCTCTACGTATTTATGATTGACGTCTAACCACAAAACCTGAGTGAATCCCTTTTTCTTGGCTTCATGGGCAGCTTTTAGGCTTGCCGCATAGTTTGCCGCTGCTTTTGTTGCGCCAAGTCCTCCCGGGGCTGCGCGAATAAAAGATTCCTCAACCCATATCTCAACTGGTTTATCGTTACCAAAATAGTTTCCACATGGAGAGAGAATAACAAAAAATAAATATTTGTCTGAAGGACGAACTCCTAAGAATGCTTCTGTTCCAATAAGTGTGGGTCTTATATAAAGCGATGTGTTTGGCAAATCTGGAACCCAGTGAGAATCAAGTTGAATAAGTTTTTTAATTCCCTCAAGAAAAATATCGTAGGAAGGCATTTCTAAGCAGAGTCGCTCAGAACCGCTTTTCATTCGATTATAATTAAAGTCAGGACGAAACAAGACGATTTGTCCTGAGGGTCTCTTAAAGGCCTTCATGCCCTCAAAGAGAGCTTGTCCGTAGTGCAGAACAGAGGCTGCTGGATCCAAATTTAGTGATTTATAAGGCGCTAGCTCAAAAGAATGCCATCCTTTTGACCTCTCAAAATGAGCCATAAAAATATGATCTGTAAAATATTGACCAAATCCTAATTTTTGAAAGTCAGGCAAAGATTTTGGGTTTAGTGTTTGTTCCACTTTAAGATTCATGATCAGCATCCGTTCGCAATTGTCTATGGCTTGAAATAGCATAGACCTAGACTTTAATCCATCAAAAACTCAAGCTAAAAAGCCGAATAATAGAGACATCTTAAAAGGGAAATCATGAAGACTTGGGTCAAAAAATTAATTAGTCAGTTTGATTTGGATTGGAACTCAAAAGAGGCTCAGTCTGCCGGAAAACCAATTGATATCTCTGATGAGAAGGCCACGCTTTTGTACATGCTAGATGTTTACAATAAAAATTTATTTGAAATTGATAAGCAGCCTATTCGAAAAGTGAGGGAAGTATTAGATGAATTTACAAAGGCTCTTGTATCCCCTGAAACACAGGATACAGAAAAACTACTATTTCGAATAAGACAATTTTTTTCTGCATACAGAGTTGATGAGTATTCGTATATCCAATCAACGTTTGAAGATTTTAAAGGGATTATTTGGGATTTTGCAGATCAGCTTGGAGAGGATGCAAGAGTTGAAGAGGAAAAAGAGAAGGAAGTTAAAAATAATCTGCAGCAACTCAGAGAAGCGGTAGAATCAAATTCAATAGATGTACTAAGAGCTAAGTCACGTGAGTTTATTGATATGTATGTGGAGTTGCAAAACTACAGAGAAAACACTCGAAAAGAGAGGTTACAGCAAGTTCAGCAGAATTTAAAGGTTACTGAAATTAAGTTATTTGAGGCAAATCAAAATTTAATGGTCGATCACTTAACTCAGGCTTTTAATCGTAGAAGCTTTGATGAACATATGAAGAAGTGTATTAAGCTGAATGAGTTTTCTAAGTCTCCAATGACACTCATAGTACTAGATATAGATTTTTTTAAAAAAATAAACGATGCTTATGGCCATGATATTGGTGATTTTGTGCTTATTGAATGCGTAAAAATCTTAAAAGAAATGTTTCCCAAAAAAGAAGACTTTGTAGCTCGTGTAGGCGGGGAGGAGTTTTGTGTTATTCTTTCTGATACAGGCGAAATCGAAGCTTCTCGACGTGCCGAGGAGCTTTTACAGAGGATACGAAAAGAAGTCTTTATTCATGGTCAATTTGATATACGTTTTACTCTGTCAATGGGTATAGCTCAGTTAAAAAGTGGCGAAAAGCCTGAACACTGGATGAAGCGTGCAGATGAAGCTCTCTACCATTCTAAAAAGACAGGTAGAAACAGATATACGATATCTGGCCAGCAAGCTAAAAAAGCAGTCTAGACAACTGCCTATACCTTATACATATGATAAATATACTCTAAAACTGTAAGTATCTGCTGAGAAGTTCTGTAATTAGTCAGA
>CAUJDY010000077.1 GCA_963169805.1 Bdellovibrionota bacterium
TTATCATTGATAATACTCACAAGAATATCAAAGAAGGGTGTTTCTGCAGAAGTGTGCGTTGCAGGAAAGGACTCTATACGAGAAAGTTCAACATTATACTTGTTAGCCAGCTGCTTTAATTGAGCTTCCATTTCATCGGGAGATACTCCCGGAAGCAACCTGACATCAAGGTAGGATTGTGACTCGGCTGGGATCACATTTGGA
Source organism: Bdellovibrionota bacterium (assembly GCA_963169805.1). GTDB lineage: Bacteria > Bdellovibrionota > Bdellovibrionia > Bdellovibrionales > JAEYZS01 > CAUJDY01. The sequence goes on from CAUJDY010000077.1 coordinate 205, forward strand.
CCAAAATTTGGAACATTGAGCCCTGTGACTGAAATTGTATTTGTCACCATTGCATTCAAAGTCCGATTAGATCGGATTTGTGGCGCTAGAATTTTTTGTATAATTGGGTTTTGAATTCTTTTAAGCAGAAAACTTTCAGGAAACTCAAAAAATAGCGAAAAGTTATGAAAAAACAATAGAGCCTGATCTGTCATCTGGAACTTTTGAAGCATTTGAGCCTCCAAAAGAAACTTCATCAATTCTAAAGACGAATATTTTTTATCTGGCATACTCCCATGACCTGATGGATAGCGTGATTTCACCTCTAACCCTAGAATTCCCTTTTCAGATGTTTGGATACTAAAAAATTTATTTCCTGCCTGCGGAAAATCTTGTATTCCGAAACCGCCCTCATTCAACACATACCGATAACCTTCAAAAAAATCTGAATGCTCCTGCAGCAGAAATTTAGCCCCCAAATGCCCACCGCTTTCTTCATCAGGAACACTTAAGAACATGACCTTATGCTTAAGAGGTATTTGCATTCGATGAAGAGTTAAGAACGCTACAAGCTCCATTGCTGCCATACCCTTCATATCTAGGGCGCCTCGTCCTTTTACAACACCATCTTTTAACTCTCCAAAAAATGGATCACTCCCCCACTCCTTTTCATCTGCTTCTACAACATCAAGATGATTGAGCAAAATCACACCGTCTGTAGATTGATCAGGACCTAGCTCTGCTAAAATACTTACCTTATCTGGATATTTAGGATGTGGAATAATTTTGGATGGGATTCCTTCTTTAATAAATATTCTTTGAAGATAAAATGCTGCCTTATTTTCATCTTTTCGTATTGTTTTAATTTTTATGAGATCTTCTAATATCTGAACAGCTTCAATCTGAAGATTGTTCCAATCCACGGAGTCGTCTAAAGTAATTTCGATATTCGAGGGCGTAGGGATATTGACAACTTTAACATCGACGTACAAGTAGATGCCTAAGGCTACTAACACTAGAGTAATCGTTCCAATTGTATATTTTAAGAAGCGCAATACCATCCCTGATAACTATGTATGCACCGTCTGAACTTTTCAATAGGTTTTATTTTGAGGGAGCTAAAACTTGGAAATTGTTTGAGCCACCCAAAATCTCTAAAAGATCAATTTCATTGATCTTGGTACGCTTTTTTCCACCGCTGGAATTTTTAGTTTCCAGCTCAAGAGCTAAGGTGAGTGTTACTTGGTCTTTATCAACTTTAAGAAGGTGGTAACTTCCATCAAGCTTACACAAAGCTCCATTGATACCCACAAAACCACGTACGGCACCAGAGCTTTTTGGTTCTTTTAGGTAGCGCGCATCTCTATTGATTTGATTGAGAAGTGAAGTGAGCTTGTTTTTATACGCTAAATCCTCTGTGTGACACCAATCAATCGCTGAATAACTGGCTTTTCCACAAATTTGTCCCTGAGTATCATCATGCCATCTCAAAAGTTGATTAAAAATGTTCTCCATGCGAGCCAATGCCTTATGGTTGGATTCGCTGAGCACATTTGGGTAGTTTTTATGAATAGTACGAGCCATGATTAATGCTAAATAAGATTGAGATAAAACCTCGGACGCAGCTTCTAACCTTAACTGATCTCTTGATTCATCCCACTTCAAAACTTTTTCTAATTCTTGTATTGGATCTGGAATATCTTCTTGCTCAAAACCTGGATCTTGTACTGCTTGATCCATGATCGATCTTACAGATACATCTAATACTTCTGGGTTCATTAATAGAATAAAATACTCAAGGTAATCTGTACTAAACAACCCCATCACATCTGTTATATTAATACTAAATCCCATTTCAAAAGATTGAATGGACGCATACTTAAATACAATTCCGTTTACATATCTATAGAGATTTTCATCAAGATCGTGTTCACTCAATCGCCCTTGATATTCATTTTTATAGGCAGCTACAAATCTGTCTCTTGCATCTCTAATTTTTTGTTTATTTGGAGATGTACTCATCAACTCAAGCTTGAACTCTTGAAAGCTTTTATACAAATTCATATTTGGCGTTTCTTCTATTTCTGCAAATGGATATCTCCACTTATGAACAAGCTCAGATAGAACTTTCATTAAAATATCAGTTCTCTTAACTCTAGTAGGATCTGAAAGATGTCTCTGGCAGAGAGCGTTTTTATGTTCATTTGTAAGTGTCAATTTATGTGTTTTCTCATCAAAAGAAAACATCGGCTGGGCAAAAGCCTCTGTACTTAAAAACACAACCATAAATGCAGAGATAAAATATAAAACCATTATTTTATAAAACAGCAATCTACAGGCCATATGAACTCCAACTTATAGGTTTTAGTATAGAAACACCGACTACTTTTTGGACATTATGCCAAATTCAGCATCCGAACTGAGTGCCGACAGAAGATCCCACTCATCAAAAGGAGAGATATTTACATTGTTTTTAGAAGCTTTAAAGTCTTAAGGCCTCTTAAGAGCTAGATACTCTGCGAATACTGTGCTATAAAAAGGTGTTCTTTGAAAGTTGAATATTTCTTGTTGGGGGTGTCCTGGCTTCGACGTGGGCATTGAAGCTTAAGGAGCATGCAGGGGCGTTAGACCTCTATAAAAACTGACAAACTTGTAATTGGCAACGATTACGCACTTGCAGCTTAATTAGAAGCAGCACGGTTCTCTGGTTTTTTGATGGCGGAATTAGAAGAACCGTCATTTAGTCATCTCGGATCTACTGGTTTCAGACAGCGGTAGATCTTAAAATTTACTGGCTGAAGGGTTTTGAGATAGGGTGTTTGTGTTCGCTCTTAAAACCAACTTAAATCACAAACTAAGCATGTAGTAGCCTTACGTGGATATCTTGCGGACGGCGGTTCGATTCCGCCCACCTCCACCACCTATATCGGGGGTCCTTTGGCCCCCGGCCTTTTTCAACCACTTAAATCAGTTTTTTAATAATTCTCAATGATTTTAATAATTTGTATTACAAAAATATTTGCCATATCAAAGCTACAAAACACAGAAGTATTTTAATATGAGGCCCAAACGAAGACCGCTGGGCTTCGTTGGTTTTAATTTTTCAACATTTACTAAATATGTAGTATTTTTTCTGGCGATCCGCTACTTTTTGAGAGTATGAGCCTAAGAACTTCAAAGGTTCTTCCGAGTAAGGAAGGCCGACTTTTAAGAAAATTGAGAAAAGATAAAAAGCTATCGATGCGAAGCCTTGCCCAAGCAGTAGGTGTGACCGACAGCTACATTGCACAGATGGAAACAGGGCGAGCCAATGCCCCCAAAGGGGAAACCCTTTATCGAATGCTGATGGCCCTTGGAACCAATGAA
>CAUJDY010000078.1 GCA_963169805.1 Bdellovibrionota bacterium
GGAGTACCAACTCAAGAGTTGAGAGTCATTTATGGTTCTAATAAAGGCGCGCTTGAGAGAATCCGTGAATATGAATCTAAGGCACTAGATCAGTTTGTGGATAAAATACTAATTGCATACACTCGCGTGGCAAAGCAGTTGGGTCGTTCTCCCTCTCTTGAAGAAGTTGCTCATGAGCTTGAATTGACTCCAGATATGCTTGCCAAACTCATCGGCCGTAACAAGATAGTCGATAAGTTTGAAGAGTTTTACGAGCTTGCCCGTAAGAGAAGTCCAAACTCATTTAAAAATGTTCAAAATGTTAATATCTTTACTCCAGAAAGACTCAATAAAGCCCTCCAGGCGGCACGTGATGGCGAGGTGATTGTTTTGACATCTGCAGTTGCAGAAGCGCCGGTTCAAAAAGGTTTTTACGATGCATTAAAGACATTTCACAAAAATCGCAATGCCCCTGTTTTTGTAAGACCCGTAAACTTAGAAACATCTGGGCTACAAAAAGAGTTACTTGAATCTGATTTCATGCACGTAGTGATTAATACAATCAAATTTACCCCCAACCTTAGCTTTCACAATCTTAAGCTACTTGCAAAAATGGTGGACCCTTTGACTGGAACAAAAAAATTAGGTCCAGGAGAAACTCGCATTTTTGGACATATTCAAAGACGTCTGGAAACACGAGCGTCTGCAGATGCAACACTTGAAACTCTTTTCAATATGACGACCGGTGCGATAACTGAGCCGAATTATACAGGTGGTCGCTACGTACAAGAAAGAACAGGTGAGTTTGCAATGGAAAGGCATTTTTATGGTGCCGTTGTTTTAGAAAAAACATCTTCCCGCAGAGCTGTGAATATTCCGGGCCTTGGAAGATTTCACATTCGTATGATTGAGTATGTTAAAGAAACTCTAGATGAAAATGGGCGTGTTGTTCCTCTTGAGGATCCCTACTTCTTGGACGTAAACACGCAGTATTTTGCGAGTGGTAAGAAAGCTGATATTCGGCTTGAAGCTTTGATGTTTGGAGACTTGCATTTTGGAGCAACAGATCAACATGCAGCTCTTGAGGCAAAGAAAAAGTTAATTCAAAGATTAAAACCAAAACGTATCTACACAGAAGATGACTATGACGGAAAAGAAATTAATCATCACGAAAGAGACCGTATCATTACACAAGGTATGCTAGCCTTAATGAAAGCAAATAGTCTTGAAGAAGGGCTTCATTATTTAAGAGAAAATATAGAGGCAATCATAGCTGTAGCTCCTAGTGACGCAATTGTAATTCGAAAGAGATCGAACCACCCTCACTGGGTAGAGCGATACTTGCAAAGTGGACAATTTATGAAAGAGCCTGTGAATACTCCTTTAGCTCTTGAGCTCTCTAAGGCAATGCTTGAAGGAATGGACCCTATTGATTACTTCTTTAAAAAGCATATGAGCCCAGAAAACTATAAAAGAGTTGTGACTCTTCCTGCTGGTGAAGCAGTTTATGAGGGGCAGCGCGGAATTCTTGTTAGTATGCACGGAGATAAAGGTACGAATGGTGCAAAAGGAAGTATGAATGCATTTATAGAGGCAACTACCGCTGCTATTTATGGCCACACTCATTACATGCAAATCTATAATCGGATTATGAATATTGCAGCTATGGCAAAATATCCTCAACCTTATGCAAAAGAGGGCTTTAGTAAGGCTCTTATTGGAAATGCAGGGATTGGTCCAAACGGTGAAGCTCAGTTTTATATTTACGATCACATAAGTGGGGAGTACTTCCGAGATAGTGCTAAGCCCTTGGATCCTGCTGATAAGTTTTTTGTTCCTGGGTATCCGTATGCAATTCCTACAAATGATCCTACTGGTCGCCACGAAACTCCTGCTGGAGCGATGGATCAGTACAGAACCCAGAGGTAAAATTAGGCCTTTAAATTGCAAAACCTTAGTAGTATAGGACTGTTTTTTACAGTTCTATACTGCAGAGGTCTTTTATGTTAGCCAGAGTTTTCCAAATTCATTTTATGCTTTCTCGGATGACAATTCTTGTTAACATGTGCGTACTTTTTCTTTGCTTGAGCTCTGCTTATGGCAACACTTGTGCAAACTTTTTTATTTATAGAAACTCAATGCCGTTTGGCCTATTGCCAGTACATACTTTTGAGCTCACATCGGCTCAAAAAAATAAAATTGATTCTCATACAAAACTTCAAGAGTTAGCTAAAAAATATAATCGTGGAGAGGGAATATCTTTTGAGTTTGCTAAGGATATCATAACGGGATTATCTCCTGCAGTTCCTGGCGAATCTATCCAGACATCTTTTGTTGTGAAGATCCTAAAATATCTTTTTCCAAAAGCAGAAATACGCTCAGACGTACAAAAAAAGCGTTCCCATAAAGATCGCACCGTTAAACTTTCTGTATCAGACCCCTATGAGGCTGGAATTATGGAGTTGGGATACTCTATACCGATGCCATATTTAAAAATTTCGAATGCAACAACATCAATTTTGAGAGGCAAAAAAGAGATTTATAAGAAAAGACTTGGCCTCGCTGAAAGGCAAGTGGTGCACTTATATTACAACGCTCATGAAGGTATTGTATATGACCATCTTTCCACTCACATTCCAAAGATCGTTCGACAAATACAAGAAGCAATGCCAGATACCACAGTAATAATATCACTTAACCACACCGTAGAATCTAACTTTATAAACTATTTAGGAAGAGAGCTCTCTGGTTTTGATCGTGTGACTTTGTTAACGGAACTTCAAAATCAAGGATCTCAAAATACCAACAAAATGCTGGTCCTTAATAACACACACGGATTAATGCCATACTTAAATGTAGCTTCTGATGTTCTTGTTATTCAGGGACCTTTAAATCTTTTTGAGGGTCTTCATGTGGGCACAAAGACTCTTATCTATAACAGCGAATACACAATGCAGGGCTATAACCGTGAAGGTTATTTAGAGCTGCAAGAAACTGCTATAGCCACAGGCGGAGCATTGGCTGTCGAATCAATTCCAGAAATATCGACAGGCATTAGAGAGCTTTCAAAATTACCTCATAATTTTACAGCACCTCAAAACGTAAAAGCTGGTCGTGTCTTAACAGAAGAAGATGTCTTCTTTGACGTTTTTGAGAGTATTTTGAGCGAAGAACTACAAGTACGCTACTAATGCCTCTGGAATTTTTTTCGTAATCAATGATTTCAAATACTTATACGAAGCAGCTATTACAGGCTGCAGCGCAACTTTTTTTGACCTCATATAGTGTTTGTTATAAGTTCGAATACTTTCGATGGGG
>CAUJDY010000079.1 GCA_963169805.1 Bdellovibrionota bacterium
TCTTTCTCAAGAGAGATAGGTTCGGTTGAGTTGTCTTCATAAACTGTAAAGGAAATTCTACCAATCTCCCGTCCGTCTGTAGTTTCTAATTGTATTCTCCAGTCTCCAGGTGCGAATTTTGATTTGACCGTGTATCCCCGAAACCCTTCTTCACGTCCACCAGATATTTGCACAGGAATGCGATCCCAAGTTTCCCATCCTGTTTTTGGATTATCGTAGAGCCAATGAACAGTCACGCTGTCTGAGAACCGCGCAGGAGAGTAAATGTTCATAAAGAAGTGAATTTTGTCTCCTGGGCGTGCATAAAAATTTTGATCTCCATGATTCCAGAATTTCCAATAAGGATTGTTGTGATACAGATGATACTGATCTCCATATTTTTCGATATTATGGTAAATGCCCATGTATTTTGCAGACAATGGGACTGGCGGAATAAACCCTAAAAGATAAAAAATTACAAATCCAACAACAGTTGAAATTGCGGGAATGTAAACTTGTTTTTTTAAGTACTCGAGTGGTAGTGACAGTTTTCGAATTTGTTTGAATATAGAAAATAAAATAAGCCCCACACAAAAAAGTGTTAGTATAAAAGCAACATAGCCTACACTTCCGATTACCACAGGTACCAATATACTAAGAAATGAGATGAGAGATAGAACCCACAAGACGAGTTTAACCCATATGCCAGCACTTTGGACGCGCTGGATTTCGTTGGCAACCATTAATGAAAAAATAATTCCCATGAAAAGGAATGAACTTACAACAGAGGAGCTTTTAAAATAAAATAGTGAGTAAATACTAAGTAGTGAACCAAGTAAAAAGTGGACAACGAGGGATCTGTATTCCCATATTTTTTTGAATGACTTATGGGGAACCCATTCGGCCTGTGAATATTTAATTTCTAAAAAAAGAAAAAATCCAATGATAGATAAATAGACGAACTGTTGGAAAACGGACAGCCAGTCATCTACGGCAGACAGTGTGAAAATATCAAATAAGAATCCGGCCAGAAAAAATGCTATTGAAAATCGAACTTCGTTTTGTTCATAGTAGGTTAAGACTCGGGTTTTAAGATTTGGGGTATTCTCTGAAGTCATAAGTTATGATTCTATATGAACGCTTGACGCCGCAAATCTAAAACTTTTTTCATATTTAAATAACGCAGTGTGCGAGTTTGCCATTCCATTCAAGTACAATATATTGCTCGTTAAACATTTAGTTTCGCTAAAAATGAACGAAAGGAACGCTCAATGAAAGCATTAAAATTATTAGCAATTGCAGCTATCGTATCTATGGGATTAACAGCATGCCTAAAAGATAAGTCTGCTGAACAAGCAACTGAACCAGCTGTTGAACAACCAGCTGATGCTGCTGCAGTACCTGCAGATGCAGCTGCTCCTGCTGAAGGAACAACTGAGACTCCTGCTCAGTAATTTTGCAAATTCACACTTCTGTGTGATGCAAATAAGGGACGCAAGCTCAAAAGGCTTGCGTTTTTTATTTGCGCTCATTGTTATCTTCCAACACACTTAATTCTAAGTAAATTTGCATTGGGGGGATAATGAGTTTTTCATGGTACAAGAAATATCCAAAAGGTGTTCCGCATGAAATATCTATGGATAGTTACAATTCAATTGTAGATGTTGTTAAAGAAGCTTGTACACAGTATGCAGAAAAACCCTGTTTTTCAAATTTAGGTAAGACTCTTAATTTTCGTGAAGTTGATCAACTCAGTGATAAATTTGCATCGTTTTTGCAGAATGAATTACAACTCCAAAAGGGAGATCGTATTGCTATTCAGATGCCAAACCTGCTGCAATATCCAGTTGCAATGTTTGGAGCTCTTAAGGCTGGGCTCATTGTTGTTAACACAAACCCTCTTTACACCACACACGAAATGGAACATCAATTTAAAGATTCAGGTATCAAGGCCATTGTTATTTTGGCTAACTTTGCTCATCAGCTAGAAAAAATTCTGAACCACTTTCCTCATATCAATATTATTGTTACTGAGATTGGTGATATGTTGCCAATTCCTAAGCGTTATATCGTGAATGCTGTTGTAAAGTATGTAAAGAAGATGGTTCCTTCTTATTCACTTCCAGGTGCCTATTCATTTCTTGAAACTCTGGAAATTGGGGCCAAGGGATCTTATAGGCCTGTTGCAATGAAAATAGAAGATATTGCATTTTTACAGTACACGGGTGGGACTACAGGAGTCTCAAAAGGCGCGGTATTAACTCACAAAAATATTATTGCAAATATGCAGCAAGCTCGTGCATGGATGTTGCCTCTCTTAAAGCGGGGTGAAGAAATCATCATCACGGCATTACCTCTGTATCATATTTTTTCTTTAACAGTAAATTGTCTAATTTTTATGTCGATTGGCGGTCAGAATATTTTGATTACAAATCCAAGAGATATTCCGCTCTTCATAAAGGAACTCAAAAAATGGCCATTTACAGTTATGACAGGTGTAAATACGTTATTTAATGCTTTAATGAATAACCCTGCTTTTAAAGAAATAGATTTTTCTAAAGTAAAAGTTTCTGTTGCAGGAGCAATGGCTCTTCAAAAAGCAGTGGCAGAGCGCTGGCAGAAGCTTACAAAAACACGCGTGTTAGAAGGGTATGGACTTACCGAAGCTTCTCCAATTGTTTGCTGTAATCCTGTGGACGGAACGGATCAGGTGGGAACAATTGGTGTTCCTGTACCTTCAACAGAGGTCAAGCTTCTGGATGAAAATGATCAAGAGGTTAAGCAAGGCGAGGCAGGGGAATTATGTGTGCGTGGTCCACAGGTGATGCAAGGCTACTGGAATCGTCCAGATGAAACTGCAAAAGTACTATCAAATGGTTGGTTACGAACAGGTGATGTGGCCGTTTGCCAAGAGGATAGCTTTTTTAAAATTGTAGATCGTAAGAAAGATATGATTCTAGTGTCTGGGTTTAATGTTTATCCAAACGAGGTCGAGGAAATTATCGCGCACCATCCTGGAGTTTTAGAGGTGGCTGCTGTTGGTGTTCCAGATGAACATTCTGGAGAAGTTGTAAAAATCTTTGTTGTGAAAAAAGATCCGAATCTTACAGAAGCAGAATTGTTGGACTTTTGTAAAGAACAGTTAACAAACTACAAGAGACCTAAGTACGTAGAGTGGAGAAAAGAGCTTCCCAAAACAAACGTCGGTAAGATTTTAAGACGACAGCTTCGAGAAAAATAGAACTGTTTGTTTAAGTGAAAATCATCTAATATAAGAGCTACATATGAAATCAATCGTAGCTCTTGTTCTTCTATTGTTCCCATTTTCTGTATTTCCCAAATCTTCTGAAAGTGTCAAAACAGACCATGTCATTGTATCGCTTATTTCTGAGCTTGATGAAGTAAAGACAAATGAAAATTTCTATGTAGGGCTCAAATTTATAATTAAAAAAGGTTGGCATATTTATTGGAAAAACCCTGGGGATTCTGGAACTTCTCCGCGTGTAAAGTGGGAAGACGGAGTAAGTGTGGGTTCAATTGATTGGTCATATCCAAAAAAGATTTCTCTAGAGCCTCTGGCTAATTATGGATATGAGGGAGAAGTTGTTCTTCCAATGATTGTCTCTGTGGATAATGTAAAGGATAGCAATCTAAGACTTTCTGGAACAGTAGAGTGGTTGGTTTGTAAGGTAGAGTGTATTCCAGGACAAGCTCGTTTAGATCTAGAAATTCCTATTGGAGAGAAAAATCGTGAGTCTCAAGAGGCCAAATTAATACGCGAGTATTTAGCAAAAATACCACAAAAAGTGCACGATATTAAGTCGTGGTTTTTTCATGACTCTACTTCAGGTACGATTCAACTCAAATTTAATATTCAAGATAAACTATCTGGAGCTTATTTCTTCCCATATGACGGTACTCAAATACAGCATGCCCAAGAGCAATATTTTATTAAAAATGATAAAGGAAATTATGAGCTAGCCATCTCTCAAAGTGAAAGTTTAGTAGAGGTCATTCGTGATTTCTCGGGTGTTCTTAAACTTT
>CAUJDY010000080.1 GCA_963169805.1 Bdellovibrionota bacterium
AAATGCTAAAGATGCGTTTTCCAAATACACCCTACACTGTTTTTGTTCAGCTAGATGTTGGAGATAAAAATAAAGATTTTTCTAGGAAAAAAGAAGTTAAAAGAGGCGGAACTCAAGTTGTTCAATTACCCTACTTAGAAGTTGATGATGAGGAACTAACAGTTTGGGATCGAACGGATATTCCACTGAATAGCTTAATTGGATTGTTAGATAAAGTATTAATTCGCGTACAAATTGATGCCGAAACTTCAGATGCGGATTTAAAAGATCTTCAAGAGAATATTGCTAAGCAGTTAAAGTTGGATGCATCAGCAGATTCAATTGAAATAGCAAAAGTTGATTTTAATTCTAAAGAACGCACAAAACAAAAAATTTGGATGATTGTAGGGTTCATATTCACGGCCGCAGCAATCTTTGCAATTTTTTGGTACCTTTCAAAATGGAGCGTTAAGCAACTTGTAAAAGGATTATCTCAGCCTATTTCTGAGATCGGAAAGAGTACGCAAGAGTTTGCCAATAATGCGTTAAACCTAGCGGCTGATATGAATCAGGCTCCATCTGCTATGAATTCTAGTGTGAACTCTCCAGAAGAAGATCAATTTTCACATGGTTCAAATCTGATAGAAATTAGAAAAAGTGCCTTAGAACTTATTGAAAGAAATAAAGAAATGTTTGAAAATCCAGATTCAAGATTTATTAGTTTTCTGGAGCAGCAAGGATCTGAGAATCCATCTCAGATGGGCGCTATTTTAGCAGAGCTCGACCAAAAGTCTGTCAAGACTTTATATAAGTTTGGGTGGGGTGAGTGGTGGTTTGCAGCTCTTGCGTCTCCAGCTCCTCTGACTCCAAAAGCTATTAAAATCCTAAGTGAGATAGACCGTCTTCGTGTTCGCTGGCATTTTTCGGAAGAAAAATCTGCTCCAGAGTTTAAAGAGGCAGGTTTAGCATTTACAAGGTTAAGTGAAGATCAATTAATAAATGTCCTTAAAGGCACAACTTTGCAGGATGCGGAACCTGTACTTGATCTTCTTCCAAGAGCTCAGGCATTATCTGTTGCAAAGAAATTATTTCCGGGCCAGTGGGCTCAGCTTCTAGAAAATCATAAGCCTCTTTCAACTGTGAAGGCCGATCTTATTCAGAAGTTGAAGGTTAAGGCTTTAGAGGTTCAGCCACTGAGAAAAGAGGTTCAAATACAAAGTTTCTTTGCGGATTTAGATCTCGTGAAGTTTTTAGATGTTGCATCTCCTCGCGACGAAAGAGATTTTTATTTAGTTCTTCCCAAAGATTCAAAAATAAAAAACGAAAGAATTCCATTTTTTAGAGTATTAGAGGCTCCTTTATCTGTTAAAAAGCTAATTGGGCCAGAAGTGAATATGAAAGATTGGGCACTAGCATTAGCTGGGTGTGAGCCTGTAGATCAGAAGTCTATGTTGGATGGTTTTTCCGAAAGATTACAATTTATTATTAAAGAAGAAATTTTAAAAATTGATCCAACTAAAATTGATCAGGCAAAGCTTAGAAACGTCAGAAAAGCAATTGTGCAGGCATATTTAAGAAACTCAAACGAAAGCAACTTGAAAAATGCAACAGATGATACATTTAAAGCTGCTTAAGGTAGCTTTAATTTTAATCCTTTTAACTTGCCCATCAGCATTCGCTGAAAGAGATGTTTTTATTTCATTTCAGTTTGGTACATATGACTTTGCTGTTGATACGGGCACATCTTCAGCTGCCGTTTCGGGTATAGGGGCTTACTCTGTTGGTGTTGCTTATGCTTTTGCTGATCAATGGTTGATTTCGGCCAGCTTAGAGTTTTTACGTGCAAGTACGCTCACTGGTGATGCTGCGACAGGAGTTGATGTTTCTACTCGTTGGTATCCGTTTACATATTCTGGATACAAGTACTATTCTGATAATCAAATTGATTATCAGCTAACTCAGCTTTGGAGGCCGTATGTCGGGTTTGGAGTTAGACAAAGACAATTTATTCTAGCTATTACGACTACGTATCTTGGGGCAGGTTTTTTTACGGGAGTTGACTATCAGCTTACTGAAAAGCTTCACTTAAATGGAGAACTTCGCTATGACCAATACCAAGGATCAGATGAAGAAACATCAGCCAATATGATGAATATTCTATTTGGTATTGGTTACCACTTTTGATTTGCTATCTCCATTTAAAAAACTCACTAGTGAGTGAGATCCTTAATTCTTTGCATAGCATCTTTGGCTTGATATTTTTGAAGAGCACGCTTTCTAGCATTCTGAGCTTTTAATTTATATTTATTTAAATTTCTGGATATCTCCACAAGAGCTTCTTCTATTGCTTGTGAGGATTTAGGCTCAATAAGAAGTCCACACTCCCCTTCATTTAGAATTTCAATGGGTCCTCCTGCCCTTGTAGCAACGCAAATTTTTTCACAGGCCATTGCTTCAACGAGTACGATACCAAATGTTTCTTTGTAAGAAGGCATTATAAAAATGTCTAACGCGTTCATAATATCGCTTACATTATCTGTAAACCCTCTGACTTGAACATGCGTGTGGAGGTCATGTTCCAAAATTGTTTCAAGAATTCTTTTTTGGATAGGTTCTTCGCCGTATGTGTCTGCCCCAACAAAAACGTACTTCACGTTTGGGAGAGTTGTTTTTAAATTTTTGATAGCCTCAATCATTTCAATTTGACCTTTTTGTCGATCAAATCTTCCAATAAGTCCAACAAGAAGCTCATTTGACTTTTGTATGCCAAGTTTTTTTCGAACTTCTTCTCTTCTTGGGTCATCTTGTGGAATGGGATTAAATTTTGTTGTATCAACACCATTTGGAATTACGGAATATTTCTCGGCAGGAACAGGAAGAGTTTCTAGTAGAGCGTTTTTCTGAATCTGAGTAAGAGCTACCATGGTATCTATTTGTTTATAAATCATACGATGCCAAAAGTCTTTTTTAGGATAATCTACAAACATTTGATTAAAGCCAATCACCTTAATTTGAGGATTTCTTTTTTTGACCCAATAAGTGATCCATAAATCTTTAAGTCTTTGCACGACTATCACATCAATGGAATTTTCTTTTACAATGCGATTGAGTTGTCCAATAAGTTTTAAAGAAAAATAATCTTTACCTGTTACAGTAAAATGTTTCAGACCTGCCTCTTTGACTTTTTTGTGAATAAAAGTATTTGGACGACATGCAAAAAATGATTCGTAACCTTCGCCTTTGAAGAAGGTTGCAAGTCGAACAGCATAGAGTTCTAGGCCCCCTTCTGAGGGAGATAAGCAAACATGGAGTAACTTCTTTTTCATCCCTATAGAATAATCAGGCTTATAAAAGGTAACAATTACCTTTTGGCGTAACGGCGCGTCGAGACCCCCAATAATATTGGGGGTTCTGGGACTAGTTTAAGATTTGAGCAAGTATGGCTTTGTGTTTTACAGGTGTATTTGGATCATTCATCACTTGTGTGAGAATAGTTCCAATGTGAGTTGATGGAGCTGCGTATGAGAGTTCTTTCCAAATATCCTCAGACTGTGTGTTGTAAATTTGAGTGAGGTAGCTTGTTTGACGAACTTTCATATTTTTAGGGATACGCCCTGTCCATATGATGCCCACTATATCACCTGTCTCACGGTCAAACATTGCACTTCCAGAGTCGCCGTGAGAAATGTCGCATCCATTGGCGAAAGACCAAACGCTATATGTTCCTGGATTGAGTTCATCAGGATCTGCCATGAAGCGAACGTCATTTGAAAACACAACGCACTCCTCATCTTGATTGGCCATCATAGTGCGGGAGGGGTTTTCAGCTACTCCAAACCCAACTGTTAGAAGTTTTTGGCCGGCATAAACTGGTTTATTGAAGGCTAGATTTCTTCCAATGCCTGTAAGAAGATGTTCTTTTGTTGGGTCTACTGTGACTGTAAATAGCGCAAAATCAACATCTGACCATAACCCTAAAGACTCTTTGCATTTGAGAGTCAGAGGTCTTCCATTGTCTAAAAATAGCGCTTCAGAGTAACTATTAGCGCATATAGTTCCATTTCCGTTCTCAAAGACATGGTAATTTGTAGCTACAACATGTTCCCCGTTAAACTTTCCCAAATAAAATGCAGTCCCTCGGTGTCTGTAGTTAAAGTAGACTTTCAGTGTCTGCAAAGCGGCTTGCTTATAAGCTTCGCTACCTAAATTAATTTTATCAGTTGTGACGGGTTCTTTTCCCCATACAGGACCTATTTGGTAGGTGTCATTAAAAAGGGCGCCAAATCCAGCTTTGTCTCTTAGAGAGTTAAAGATGGATTTGTTGTTTTCGAGGTCTTGAATTCCCCAATGCGCTTGAGCTGTAAAAGTGAATAGCAATAGTGATATAAGTAATTTCATATTTCCCCCTGAGGAAAAAATTAAAGTTGTCTCAAAACGATTTGTAAAGAGGATTGAGAGCTAGATGCTCTCAGTCATAGTCGATTTCTCAATTTTAGACGTCAAACTGTTAGTCTTTTTTAACGAGTTTGACATTGAATCTATGTCTTTTGGCTATTATCTCGCATTGCTTTGATCTGTCTAGCATGTGGGTTGCACTACTTAAAGTTACCAATTAACAAGGGGTGGAAAATGAAAGCAGTAGGATTAGCAATTGTTGCGGTTATGTTGTTAGGTGTAAATGCAGAAGCTAAAAGAAATACAAAAAAGGCACAGCTAAAGGCACAAAAATACCAAGAAACTACTATTGAAAATTTAAAATAATTTTATATTTAAAATATTGATCTTTTAAAAACCCAGCTATAAAAAGCTGGGTTTTTTATTTAAGAGGAGCCTTTTGCTAAGTTCTATCAAAACAATAGTGATTCCAAATTTCAATTTTTCTACGCTGCCGGCCGGCTGACCCGGTGGTGGGGTTTTTTTAAGGAGAAAGTATATTTTAAATGTATCAGAGTTCTATTATTTTTCATGTGGAAATTAGTCTAAATAACTATTTCCATTCATTAAAGCAAATTACGACTCTGAATCCTTCAAAATCTTCAAATGTATAGCCGTTATTTTCCCAATATGGATTGTGGGATTTAACGTTAATAAACCCAGCTGAGATCATATTGATTTTTATTTTTTCTGCGTCTTGGCGTTCTGGAACATAAAAAATAACTAAACTTTCTGCTGAATTTGCAAAGGGTGCGTTCTTGCCATGCTCATACGTAAATTCAAAGTGGTAGTCGACATTTGAGTTTCCAAGCATGACTCCATCGAAGCCGGAGTGGTTTTGAAATGATCCAAGAATAGATAACCCAAGCCCCTTTTTATATAAGTCTGTAATGCGATTCAAATCATTTGTGGCTCTTGCAATTCTGATTTTGGCATTCATCCTACACCTGTTATTTGTGCGTCTTAGGCAAAAAAAATCCCAACCACTTATGGTCAGGATTTTTTGGTGCCCAAGCCTCGGAAGTAAGCGAACCGCGCGATTTAATAAGTGATAATTTAATTCGATCTGAAGCCATCCTTCAAATGGAATTTGAAGCTTATCCAGAGCCAAAGGCTTTAAGCTCAGAGGATTTGAGGGGCTTGATTGATAAACATGGCAGTTATGCAGAAGTAGGTCGTCAACTTGGATCATCGCCATGTTTTGTCCGTCAGAATGCGCTTAAAAAGCATCCTAAAAATTAAGACTTGCCTAGGCGTACATCTAGTGGTACTCTTTGGATAGAGGTGATTTATGGAAAATACCAGCCCTAAAAAACTCCGTGCGGAACTAAAAGACTACTTGGACTTGGCTGCTAGTGAACCTATCCGTATCCAACGTCGTTCAGGTGAGAACTATATCCTGATGAACGAAAACAAGTATGCAGAACTTCAAAATGAAATCTCATCCCTTCAGCGTCGTCTTTTGGGTATGAGTGAAGTCATTGATGGTAAAGCCACAGAGTATAAAGGTAAGGCCGACCGACTTAAGAGGTTCAAAAAGTAAATGTCCAAACCTAAAACCACCCTCACCAGCCCTTATCAAAAGAAGCTGGAAGAGATTGAAGATTTTATTTTGGAGTCTTCAGAGAGCAATTTTTCTGCTCTGGAATCATTCCTTGATGCCCACGATAACGTTCTTGAATTTTTAAAAGAAAATCCAACAACTCCCGCCCCACACCCGCAAACGGGTGATCAGTCGTGGCCCTTTGGAGATGGACGCTATCGGTTATTTTTCAAATACGATGGTAAAAATATACATCTTCTCGATTTAATTGATAATCGCATGAGCAACCTAAAGGTTTACCCTAATAATACAATGCCTACTTACAATGAAGACTGAGTTCGTACCTATTGCCTCAAAACGAGACGGTCTCAAGTTGAGAATGAAATTGTCCGAATAGAATAGAAGGGTGTAATGAAAATGAGTAAATTAACCTCTCGATCTAGATTGGCAATTATTGTCGCGGCTCTTGCAACTGTGATAGCTGTACTTTTTCAAAACTGCGGTAATGTGAGTTTAAATAAATTAGACAGTAATTCGCTTGCATCATCTTGCTTGGACAATGACAGAGATTTAACCGTGCTTGCGACCAACAACACATCGAGTTCTTCAATTGCAGCAGACAGAACTGAATTTCGAGTTTATGAGACAAGAAAACTTGATGGACTGCTGGTACCCTTCGTCCCACAGGACAGTAATACAGAATGGCCGCCGCGTTGGCTCAAAAATAATAATCCCCCTTCTGGCACCGATTTTTTATCTGAAGACGGCAAAGTATTTAGCACTGTCATGGAAGAGAACTGTACTAACAACAAAATTACGGCAAAATTTAATATTTGTGGTGAAGAGTATACTGCAGAAAGAAATTTTTTTGTCGGAAGCTGTCCGCCTACAGAGTGTAATGAGCATGGAATCGTCACTCCGGTCGGCCAAGAGAGATTATTTTATAGAGCAAATGCTGCTACTTGCGCTGAAGACTGCGAGTCAATCCGAAGGTTATGTCAAAGTGATGGCCATTACGGCCCTCCAATTGATTCAGCTGCAGACCCAAAAGATTTCACAAAATCAAGCTGTTCTTCACTGACAACATCTTGCACAGTAGCCCCTATTGATACAACCACCTACTGCAATAGTATTCCAAACCTATTGATCGGCGGATTCACAAAATCATGGAATAATAGTATTGATGTTGGCCAGCAAAATATAGGTTCAGCACTCACTGATGATCCAACAGCTTCCATAAACTGGATTCCATATTTCACTATTCCATTTCAAATAAACAATACGTTTCAACTTAGAGACTTCTCATGGGTGCCTAGATACTCTGGTCAAAACGCTCCAGATTTTTTGGCTATCTCCATTAGTCCATGTAGAGGTGACTTTAGAAGTCAGCCTACCGGAGTAAATGATCCTTATTTTAACATGAAATGTAGAAACCTTTTCGTACAACAAGAGGGTGATGGTATAAGTTATAAAAACAAAAGCTTCACAAGTGCTTTTCCAGCCTGCGACCTAATCCCAGGTGTACAATACTTTTTTAATATTCAGTTTAGAGTTTTTGATAGCAATGTTCCATTTGGTTTTCGTTCAGGCTGCCCCGAGGAAACTTCCTGCGACATCAAGGCTAATTTTTAGTCAGTCCGATTTGGCCGAATTACTGATTCTGATATTATCAACGCCTCGATTTTTCTGAACGGCACTTTATCAGCTGAAGGACAAATTCCTGAATTAACTCGTGACTAAAGTGCATCTGTGAAGGAACCTAAATTGGTATAAAAAATAATTTAACTGGAGTTTTTGAAATGCGAGTCTTTATCAGCAATCAGCAATCAGCAATCAGCAATTTTTTGTCATAAATTAAGACAAGGTCAATATTTTTCTCTTTTTCTTTTCACATTCATTTTTTTTGCAATCCTATTTTTTAACTCACAAGCTTTTTCACAAATGGCTCCATTTGCTTTTTGGAAAAATCCAGCTCAGACAGACCCCAACCCATTTGACATTACAAATTTTGGGGGTGGCTGTGGTAACTTCTCTAATACCGTTACCATCAACGGTATATCCTCACCGCCAATGACAATGTATGTTGAAGCGTCTTTCGGCTCTGAACCATTGAAAGTCTCTGTAAATGGCGGCGCATTAGTTTCCGCAAGAAATGCAACATTCAGTATTTCAAATGGTCAAACGCTTCAGTTCCGTGCCTCATGTTCCTCCGGAGGGACACACACAGTGAATATTCGAAAAACAGATGTATCAGGCGTTATTTTGGATTCCTTTGCTGTTATATGCGCAGGTTGCTGCGGTGGTTGTATGTAGAGTTGAGGTTAAAAATGGAGCTAAAGTTCAGCATATTACTAGAACCCCAGCAGTTTTTATCTGTAGCAAAACCTCATTGAAATGGATCGACTTCAAAATCAGCCCCTTTTGTTTTTTAAGTCCGAGATAGACTGCGAATACAACTAGAAACATCGTAGAATAAAAGTAGAGTGAACTATATTGTGCACCATTGAAAACTCTACCCCGTTTATGAGTTGAAAAAAGCCGAAATGAAATCGAAAAAATTTTCGGTAACTAAGTCACATCACTGAAATTTTAAAAAAACTGAAATCACTCTTGTTTTCAAAGAAAACAGCCAACCCATTTCCCCTAATCTATCCGTGACCCCTCCCTCCCGACCATACGAGAGGAAGGGGTCACGGATAGGGTGAATTGGTTTGGTAAAAAAAGAATATTTGAAGAAAGATTTTTAAAAAATAAATGATGTTGGCGGGGGATGAAATGATGGGATTGAGAAAAAAATAAGAGATTTTGCTTTCGAGTCTCTTTAAAGAGACTTTCTTGGAATTTTCAAAAAAAGATCAGTGATCGTCTTTACAGGTGATATGATCGAACACATATTTAGGCCAGCATTTCGAGTCCTGATAAAAGGTTCAGACCGAAATTAAAACAATGACCAGATCGCAATAACTGCGAACTGGAGAAGAGAAAAAGGAGGCAATCAAATTTAAACCATAAGGAGGTTTACTATGACGGAGACTAAAGCGTGAGCATCAGCACACAGCGTGTTGATTTAGAGTTAAAAAAGATCGTAATTAAGCAAATTGAAATAGACCAAAGCGAATATAATCAAAGAATTTATCGCGTCATGAAGTGGCTGCTTGAAATGAGCGCGGAACTTGATAAATCTGAAAAGAATCAGATCAAGGAGGCCGCATGAAACGCGTAGGAATTTACATTCGGGTATCGACCGAAGAACAAGCAAGAATCCAAGACGGCTCCTTGGTATCACAGAAAAACCGCTTGCTTGAATATATTGAATATCACAACAAAATGACCAATCAGACATGGGGTACCCTTGTTGATGTCTATTGCGATGAAGGCAAATCGGCTAAAGACATGAACAGGCCAGAATTTAAACGCCTCTTGCAAGACATCCAGATGGGAAAAGTTGACCTGATTCTCGCAACGGAACTATCACGACTTAGCAGAAACATTCGTGATTTCTGCGAGATTTGGGACCTTTTAAAGAAACACTCATGCTCTTTTATCACGTTAAGAGAAAACTTCGATACCACAACCGCATCGGGTGAGATGATGGTTTTTAATCTTATCAATCATGCCCAATACGAAAGAAAGCAAACAGCAGAGAGAATTTCAGCCAACTGGCTTTCTCGCAGCAAGCGTGGACTGTGGAATGGTGGTACCTTGCCATTGGGCTATGACCGTAACCCTAAGAACAAAGGCGAGCTTGTTGTAAACGAAAAAGAAGCCAACACGGTTAGAAAAATCTTTTCTGATTTTCTAGAAATTGGCTCTGTCAGACGAGCGCAAGTGCATTTGATTGAGCAAGGCATCACCAATAAAAAGTATACCAACAAGCATGGAGTAGCGAAGCAAGGTGGCATCTTTACAGTAGGAACACTGCAATCGCTTCTCACAAACAAAGCCTATATCGGGAAAAAAGTTTTCAAAGATAAATCTGGCAACGTCATGGACACTCCTGCCGTGTGGAAGTCGATTGTCGATGAACTGACTTTTAACCAAGTGCAAGAGCGTCTGCAAAAGAATAAAAACAGGTACAAGCCTGAAGAATGGAAGGTCTACCCATTCCCACTGACAGAGCTTGTAAAATGTGGCGAGTGCGGCAAGCACATGGGCGGAAAAAGTGGTCATGGCAGAAAAGAAAAGTATTTTTATTATGGCCATGCCCAACTTAAAAATCCTCTAGCAAAGGATATGACAGCCAAGTGCCAGATGAAAAACGTCAGAGCGCAAAGGTTAGAAGAAATTATGATGAGCCGACTTTACTGGATGTTACAGGACGAGAAAGTTCTCGATCATTGGATTGAGATTTATAAATCCAAGTCCAAGAATGATTTGCCAGAGGTCCGTCAAAGGCAAAAACAACTGGATATTGAAATCCAAACCACAGGCAAAAGAATCGACAACTTAGTGCAAAGGGTTTCGGATTTACCGCCAGAAGTGTCGGCTGATTTGTTCTATAAACAGATCAATCAAATGACTCAGAAGTTAAAAGAATTGGAGCTTGCCAAAGAAAAAACAAGATCACAGTCCATCGACATCATGACACAAGAAATTGATGAGGTGGCTTTGAGAGAAAAAATTAGGACTGTTTCCGAAAGATTGAAAGAGGCACCGAAAGACAAACAGCGCCCTCTTTTTACCAATCTGTTTCAATTTATTGAGCTTCACCCCATGAAGATCGCGGTTGGGATTATTGCGCCGACCAAAGCGCAAAAGGGTTCTGGTGATGGTAACGATCCTGATTCAAATGGTGATTCTTTAAAACCGACTGGGACCGATGGTCCCTTTCCACTTCCCTCAAACCGTGTGGGTTCGAGTAGTGTTGGAAGTGGTGCCTCGGGCCGGAATTGAACCGGCACGCCCGTGTTAACGAAGCTCAGGATTTTAAATCCTGTGCGTCTACCAATTTCGCCACCGAGGCTTACATGGACAAAAACGAAAACACAAATTAATGACTTTAGAGTAGATTGTCAAAAATGTTTTCTAAACCCTCAAAAAGAAAAGGCAATCTCTATAAGATTGCCTCTCTTTGGCTTAAAAATTAAGCATAATTTAGTCTTCGGACTTAATTCGATTCGGTATAGAAGGTCGAATATGATTCAAAAGACTTCTTAGCTCCCTATCTATAGCTTGGTCTGGAGCTAAAACTTCTGCCAGCACTTCAATAATCGTATTCATCTGCTCGTTTTCTTGGAGAAGTAAATTTATAAACTCGGCCCCTCTGACAACTTCCGACTTAAGAGGAATCCCGTAACCTGGTTTTACAGAAGCAGCTCTGAAAGGCATTCCTGCTACCTGCAATTTTGAAAAATTCTCCACAGCTTGTGCTACTTTTTCCTGATCTTCCGCAGTTAAGCTAAGTTTCTCTAAAGTTTCCTCTTTTGCATCAACAATAGAATAAGCTAGTCGAATCGCATTGCTGCTGACTTGATCTAACCTTTTATTTCTAATGTTAATTACAAGTCTAAAAAACTGTTGTGCCAGCTGAGCTTTCCCCTCAGGAGTAGCCTGTCTAGCCATCAAAGTATCGTATCTCAATTTTAAATTTCTAATTTCAGCTACGATTCGTGATATCTCTTTTTCTGACAAATCTTGAATTTTACCTTTGCTGTCGGCTTGAGCTGGTGGCTCTGCAAGTTCAACATATTTCTTAGCAAGCTTCGCAACTTTTTTTAGCGAGCTCACGGCTTTTGGTTGAGCACCTTCTAAGAGTGCAATTTGTCGTGTTGCTGATAAAATATCATAGTATCTTGAAATTTCAGTTTTTGTATTATCAAGATAAGCTTGTCTATTTTGGGCGTACTGAGCCTCAAAATCACTCCACTTCGTATCTTTGCGAGTAATAAAAGCCCAAATTTTGCCACGAATTGTAACAACAGGTTCTAGACCTTTTGTTGTTTGCTCATCCATTAATCCAAGTTCATGGAGTTTAATATTAACATCTTGAGGCTTTGTAATTCCTTTTCCAAGAGTGAGCACTCTCTCATCCTCTGTGGCCATTTTATATAGGCGTAGTGTTTCGTCTGCACAGTTATTAGAAATAAACCAATACATACCGTAATAAGTCCAATACTGATCAAGCGTAGCCCAGAGCATGCGTCGTTTATCATCATCTGGCATCACGTTGACTTCAACACCCTTGTCATCAACATATTTCTTACCTACAAACGGAATGTTATAGAGATGGCGGAGTTCAGTAACTGCATACTCACTCTTAATTTCAGCAAGCGGGGTCACGAGGAACATCGATGGATATGGATTTTTACCAAAAAGGGCTCTCATGGCGTTTAAGCGGAGCTCGAGAGGATTTGCCCTTGGATTCACAACAAGGTCATAATTACGCTCTTTTTCACAATCTGAATTAAGAGGCGCTCCTGGTCTACAAACAACATATCGATACATTGAGTGACCAAAAGAGCCAGCCCCTCCCCCTGCTCCAGCACGCAGATAATGAATATTGAAAACCCTTTTTGGATCAAGTGAAAATGTTTCGAGAGCCTCTAGGGGATTGTTTTTGAAGTATTCTGCATTTTTACTGAGGTAATCTTTTTGTGGGATTTTTAATTCATAGTTAACTTCACATGTTCGTTCAGACTTCAAAGGATCAAAAGCACCATTTTTGTCTTGAAACGCAGTCGATAAGTAGTCATTTAGAAGAGGTCTTCTACATGCGTATTCAGAATCTAATAGAAAATACTCCATATTCAAACCTAAATGTGCTGCAACAGATCCTGCGTATTCATAAGGGGTAATTGCTCGTGGCCAGTAGCCTTGCATCTTTTTAACTTCTTCTACAGCTGCACCTCTGGATGTTCTGCTCACACCTTTGTATTCCCACCCTGCTTTTGTGTAGTATTGAGGACGCGAACTGATCTGATGATCTTGAGCGATTGCATTGTACAGCCTGACTAAAAGATTAATAACTGTACCTTGCGCTAATTTATAAAAGCTTTTGTGGTCGCAATTAAACTCTGCTTCGTTCGTAGGCCCTTTAGCAAGAATGCCTTTAAATCCGCTGTGGAGTATCAGCTCTTCTTTTTTTGAAAGATAACCATATACCTGACCATTGTGTCTGATAAACGAAGCAGATTTGATGTATTCAATTGCTACGTTATTAACTTCTTGTGCAACTTTTGCCGCAATAAAATTATCCACATTTAAACGACAATCAGGAGCACGAACTACTTCTGTATCCGAAAGCTTTCCTACAGAAATATCTTTACCTTGAAACTCACCTCTAAAAGCTGGTAGGACCTGGAATTTGACGGGTATTGTTTTTTTGCGTGCTAGGAGCCGCTCTTGAATTTTTGGTGGCAATAATTCGAAACTCTCATCTAGGAAAGCTTGTGTTACGCGATCAGAATCTTGCGAGATTAGAACATTTGCAGCAGAAACTGGAAGAGATAAACAGGTAACTAAGTAAATGATTTTCAAGTATTGATTCATAAAAACCCCTCTGTATGAGAGATTCAATACTTCATTTTATATATAAACTAAATAGAGACGTAGTTTTCATATAAAACATTCATCAATTTAATTACTTAGTAAATCAAAGAGACAAAAATAAAAAACCCCAACTTTTTCAAGTTAGGGTTTTCCACTTTACACACATTGAAATCTTCTCTCTGGGAGCGACCTCCACTTAAGGTTCGGTCGCTTTTATTCAAAGGTCAGATTGCATTCTGTGAAAATTAAAGTTCAATTTCGCCGTTTGCCGCAGCAGTAGCAAGAAGGATCGCAGCAACTGCGTCTTCAGCTCTATAATTTGCAGCAACATCTTTAGCAGCAGCATTGAATTCACCAAGAGCAATAGCTGTATCAACGCCATCATTCCAGTTTCCTTCAGCAGCTTCAACAATCGCTAAGTACTTGTACTTAAGTTTGTTTGATTTCTGTCTGTCTTCTACGCTGAGTAATTCTCCAGCAGCATCAGAAGATGTTTCACTTGTAACAGAAAACGGATTTTCACCATTTGTTACAGATGAAGCAACTTTAGAAGCACCTTGTGTAGAAATTGAGAAAGAATTGTAAAGTGCTTTTGCAACAGAAACTGCAGCAGAAGAAACAGCTTTTACACCTTTTCCAGCAAGTTTAACAGATTGTGATTGAGATACTGCACCAGCAACATTCACAACCATGTTTGATGTTCCTTCAAGAGAAGAAACTGTATCAGCTCCTACTCCAGAAACTAGATCAGATGTTCCTTCAGATGAAGATACATCATCACCTTTTTGAACTACGTTCGCACGGCTAGATAGTACATCAGATACTCTCTGAGCTACAGCTTCGCCCGTAGATGATAAAGCAGCAAGTGTTTCAGATGCTGCAACTTTATCTTTTGCATCACTTGAAATCTGTGTTGAACCTTCCCAGGCAGATGTAGCATCCGCTTTAGTCGCATTCGTCACAGAAGATACTTCAGCATTCACAGTTGTAGCTAACCCCACAACAGCAAATAACGCTAATAGTTTTGTCATAAAAATGGCCTCCTCTTTTGTTTCCGCAAGTTTTATGGATTGAAATGTTTTTCTTCAATAGGGGTATCTGTGATTGACGGCTTTACATGGTTGTATTTGGAGCAACTAGAGAATTTTTTTTGTACTATTAACGCAATTTATAATTGAATTTATTTTCTATAATAGGACGCGTAAAAAACTAGCATCGCTTATAATGATTCCTGGCAAAGAAATCTCAGTTTCAATTTTAAATTGTACATAATAAAAACTCAATGCTACCGTCACCATCCCTTATGAAAAAAATAATCTCAGGGCCAATAATTCAAGGACTTAGACAAGACTTCGGTTCGTATATTCGCAATGTATTTGTGTTAACAGCCGTTGTTTCTCTTCCGTTTGCACTTTTTGAGCAACTTATATTTAAGTATGCATCCTCATTGGAAGATAAAACATTTTATGGAATTGTTGGTATAATTGCCTCTCTAATTGAACTGTTTTTGATTCAATTGATTCTAGGATTTGGAGTCAAAAAACTAGGAGTCTACCACCGCAGCTGGATTCAACACATTCAGTATTACTTTAAGCATTTAGTTATCGAAACCTTAAGGTCATACGCCAAAATTGCTATTGGCATATTGCTTCTTATACTACCAGGCATATACCGTTATCTGCAGTACAGCCTTGTTGGGTATGTGGTTCAGTTCAATAACTCCTATAATGAAGGGCAAATTGATGCTCTTGAAGCAAGTAAAAGACTCACGAAAATTGATTTTTGGAGATATTCAGCAACTTTGATATTGACACATATTGTTATTGTTGGGATACAGTTTCACGGCGTGAGATTTGTATTAGCATTAAACCCTATAGAGTGGTTCTTTAACTTTTTCTTTGAAGTATTTATCAGCGCACTCTTTTATCTTTTATTTTATCAATATTACAAACAACTATCCTTAAAATGAGGTTTTTATGGCTTTAAGATTTAACTGGAAAGACATTCCCAACAGAGAAAAAGGTCTTACTTTTGATGATGTTTTGCTAGTTCCAAACAAGTCTGATGTTCGCTCAAGAAAAGAACCAGATTTATCGGCTCAGTTTACAAAAAAACGTCGAATTAAAATTCCAATTATGAGCGCAAATATGGATACCATTACAGAGTTTGAAATGGCGATGGCGATGGCACAACTTGGTGGAGCAGGAATTCTCCATAGATTTATGACAATTGAGCAGCAAGTTGAGCAAGTTGCAAAACTCAAGAAATTAAATGTGGAAATTATCTCTGCGAGTATTGGTGTAAATGCTGACTTTAAAGAGCGAGCTCAAGCCCTCGTTAATGCTGGAGCAAATGTTCTGACCGTAGATATCGCTCACGGACACTCCGTTCAAATGATTGAGACTATGCAACATCTTAAAAAATCATTCGGGAGTGATGTCGAAATTATTGCGGGTAATGTGGCGACTCCTGAAGGCACAGTCGACCTTATTGAAGCAGGTGCCGATGCAATTAAAGTTGGAATCGGACCCGGCTCAATGTGTACAACTCGTATTATCACAGGTTGTGGTGTTCCCCAGTTAACTGCCGTGGCCATGTGCGCGGAGGCTGCAGCTAAGTACAACGTTCCAATTATAGCTGATGGTGGTATTAAAACATCAGGTGATATCGTTAAAGCTTTAGCAGCAGGCGCAAGCTCAGTTATGCTTGGAAGTATGCTTTCTGGAACGATAGAAACTCCTGGAGAGATTAAAAAAGGTCAAAAAATGTATCGTGGTATGGCTTCAAAGGCTGCGCAAGTTTCATGGAGAGGTGAGCTGCCTGAAGGAATGGCCCCTGAGGGAGAGTCTACATTTGTGCCTATTAAAGGACATGCAAAAGACGTTATCAATGAACTCTGCGGTGGTATTCGTTCAGGTATGAGCTACGTTAATGCAACAAATCTCAATGAAGTAAAAGAAAAGTCATTATTTATTGAGATGACTACCTTTGGACGAATGGAATCTGTTGCTCATGGTGTGAAGTAGTTTAGTTGCAATCTTACTCTGGAATAAAAAGTTTTATTTTTCGTCAAAGACTTAGGCAGAAAAGTTTGTGATTTTGTCTAAGTCTTTATCACATTAAAATACATCTATAATTCTCAGAATGAGAATTACTAATTCTTTCAAGTAATTATCCCCTCTTTTTTTGAGACAACCTTAATTTTTTAAGCTGTTTTAGATACATAGACAAAAGTATAGGTTTCTATAAGACGTCCGAAAAGTCTCTTGATAGGGATTTTAGGAATCGAAGACGTTGTATGTAAGTTGCTCTTATCTTCAATTCACCCATAGTGGATATTTCCAAATAGTGGAACGTTTAAGGGGGAATAGGATATGAAGAACCACATACGCATTTCAATAATAGGACTACTCTCAGTTTTTTACATTGCTGCACTCACCGCGTGTGGAGAAAAAGACGCCAATATTTCAATCTTACAATCTAACGATGTCTTTTATCAGTCTGCTTCAATTAACAACAAACTAGATATTATGTTTGTCGTAGATAATTCAGGATCGATGGCTGATGAACAAACTAATTTAGCTTCAAATTTTAGTGCATTTATGTCTGATTTTATTACAAAATCATATGATTTTAAAATATCTGTGGTGGGTACAGATGCATGGAAAACTCAATTTGCGGGAACGACACTTTGTAACGTAGGGACCGGCGGTAGCCCTAGCTATATTACATGTGCACGATTTCGTGATGGAGTTGGGACAGCTGGAAATCATAGTGGTATTTTTGTTATCGATAATAATACATTAGATCCTTTAACTGTGTTTGGAAAGAATGTACGCACAGGAACTCTGGGAACAGGTGATGAACGTGCATTTCAGAGCTTTATGAATGCTTTGGATTACAATGCAGCACCTAATTCTGGTTTTTTAAGATCAGATTCATTTTTTGCAGTAGTTATAGTTTCTGATGAAGATGATTTTTCTAGAAATTCATCAAGTTATGATGATGATTATGCCCAATATAATGATCCAGCAAACCCTTATACAATTGATAATGTTGTAAGCTACTTAGATACAAAAACTTCAAGCACTGCTGCAACTAGAAGATACAATGTATCTGCAATTGGAGCTTATGCTGGTTCTGGATGTAATCCTGGCGAAGGTCACCTAGGTTACAGATACGAAGAGCTTGTTGCTGCTACAGATGGAGTTTTAGGAAATATTTGTGATGCAGACTTTTCAACATCACTTTCCGATATTCAAAATAAAATAGCAGAACTTTCTACTCAATTTAGATTAACTCGTGTGCCTGTTGTATCAACAATAGTTGTAACAGTGAACGGAAGCACAATTCCTCAAAGTGCTACAAACGGTTGGACATACAATTCCACTGCAAACAGTATCGTGTTCCATGGACCTGCCATTCCTTCTCAAGGGGCTCAGATATCTGTAGACTTTGATCCAGTATCTCTAGATTAACAATAACTCTGTGTGTCTGGTCTTAATTAATTCTTAAAAATCTGGTTCAATAAACAAACAAGTCATGACTTGTTTGTTTATTTTTGGAGACTGCCTTGAAACTCAGATCGTATTTTAAAAAATATCATGTCGTACTGTTTGTGATCTTCTTTGGATTTGGATTTCTTTGGGGTAAGTTTTATTACTACGGTGATAGACAACCGCTAGAGGTTTTTGGAAAACGTGAGCTTCATGTACTAGCCCTGCCTCAAATCATTTCTGATGATGTTCTTGAGAACTATCATATGCAGCATCAGACGCAGATTTATCTTGATCTCTATGAAACAGATGAAGACTTTAAAGAAAAAATGAATAGTAAGGAGTATGATGTCGTATTCTCTCTGCCCGACTTATCTAAAGATTTAATTTTGCAAGAAAAATTAATGAAGCTTTCCGATGCTAATATTAAAAATAAAAAGCAAATCTCTCCTGATTTTTCTACTCTCCCCTATGATAAAGGCTTAGATTTTGTCATTCCTGTTTTTTGGGGGCTTAGAGGTATTGTTTTTAATAAACAGAAAACCAAGAAGAATGAGTTTCTTGAAGCGAGAGACATTTCAAAAACTGCTTTTAAGGATAAAGCTCTTTTAAGCATTCCCCCCTTATCTGTTCTTGCAGATGTTATGCAAAAACTCAGAGATGAAACGCTCTGGATTGCTCATGTGGACAGCTACGTGGCCTATGAACTTATGAATGTAGATGAAAAGTTTGATTTTACCATTGCACCTGAGGGCGCTACCCTATGGACTGCCAATGTTGGTGTTTTTAAGGCGTCTAAAAATCCTTCTTCTGCTTTGTCGTTTATTGAATTTTTACTACAAAAAGAAATTATGATAGAACTCGTGAAACATAATAAACTTTCTACAACGCACAGAGATTTAGATACAGAAAATATTAAACCTTACCTTAAATCTTCTTTTATTCGTGAAGTGAGTCTTAAAGACTTAAGATACTAAGAATTATTTTATATTTTAGAATACAGTTTTCGTCATCAAACAGTCCTCGCCGTAGCTGCGGAACTCGACTCAAACTGTATTCTAAAATATAAAATAATTCTTAGTATCTTTAAGGAGCTGTATTTGTACACTGGGAACGATCTGGATTTAGTGAACACGTAATACTTCCCACGGAATTGATTGACCCTCGTTCTGACCTTGAAGAATATGCTGAAAAATTATTAGCACCATTCAAGTAATTTATTTCCGCCGGCGCTAGCTCGTTATACAGATCAATTTTTGATTGTTCTGTTATATTTGCCGGAAGATATGAGCTAAACACCGTGTCTAGAACATTCTTCATAAAGTAAGAGTTTGCAACGCCACCACTTGTGTGTCTTGAAATTTCAGACAAAATAGAATTTGTTAGCATTTGTACTATGGCGCTTGAATATAGTTTAAAGCCTGGATCAGAAGATCCCACAGAAGACACGGTGTTAGATCCAAGAAATTTTGTTTTTAGTGCGATCATGTTATTGTACTGAAGCTCGGGTTTACTTGGAATTACAGGGTTAGGTAGTATGGGAATATCATTTGCAGCAGCACTTGCAGTATTTAAAAGAAGTTCTCTTATTTTAGCACAATATTTTTCTGGTGCAGCAGAGTTGTCTTTAAAAGCGCATGATCCACTGATGTTAAGTCCTTTTTGAGTGATATTGCGTGTTTGCTCCAAAGAATCATTATGGAGTCCGTAATAGAAAAATCTTGTAAAGCAGAGAGCAAGCTTTTCTGTATCTGTATCGCCTGAAGCTCCAATAACAGGATCATTATCCTCTGATAATCCACAGTTAGAGAGAAGATTTTTTAATCTAACAGCAAAATCATTTCCAGTTGAGTGAGCTTGTATTGACAAATCCGTTGGCGAAAAGAGTTTGGCAGTTTCAAAATAAGAAGACATCTTGGAGAGTACAAATGTACGAATTGATCTTGTTTCGGATTTGTTTATACAATTCGTATTAGAGGATAGACAGTCATCAGCAGCGTCTTGCACTTGGGCAGTTATGAGGGTATTTAAATTTGAAATATCCGCGCTAGATAAACTTATTGGCGACGCTGTAAATGAAAGCATTTTATTAATTCTAGACCCTATTTCGTATAGAGTATCTGCTGTCCAGCCTTTTCCTTTGAATAAATCATTACTTTTAAAAACATAGATTTGCTTACTGTTAACATTAATTGTTTGATTTCCAACGCGATCGACCTGAGTAGCTTCTAGCTCATACAGACGAGAAAATGTTCTCTGGATACAGTTTGTACACGGAAATCCATCTCCGATTGAATAACTTGTTAAGCTTGGGTATGTGATATTAAACACACCTGTACGTCCATTATTGACTGCAGCTTGTTTGATATTCGGTTCAATAGAAGGATCATCTCTGTTTATACATGAGATCGCAGCACTGGTTGTTGTTTGATCTAGATAGAAAAGACCACCACCTACTGTCACATTCGACCTTGGTAAACGGAATTTTAAACTGAAAAGATTTTCAGAGGGTTGGCCTGTTGGTTGGAAATCACAAAGCCCCTGGTACGGAAATGTGGAATCGCTCACGATGACAATTGGATCTGTAATAGAAGTCACATTTGTATCAGTAAAGCGATAGAGCTTGGGGGCTTGGATTGTGTTCACAGGGTTGAGAGGAAAAGTCAGTCGAGCATCATCTCCTCCTGGAATTGCGGAATCAAATTCATCAAGGCCTACAATTTCTAGATTAAGTTGATATCTAGGAAATGTAGAGGGCGCAGTATTAAAGCCTCGAATGTATCGAACCAGGGAATAAGATCCATTCACACAATAGGTAACGCCTTGGCGAGAGGATAAGGCGGTACAATCATCCGAAAATCCACATGAAATGTTCCAGTAAATGAGGTGTCTAGGAAAGTTTGCAGTGCTACATGAACCTACAATATCAATATTATTGTAGGTAATGGGTGTTCCAGCAGATTCTTGTGAAGTTACTTTTCCAATTGTAAGTGTTTGTCCGTTTTCTGGGACAGATGGAGAGAATCTTGTATCTATACTGAGAGCGGTTGCTCTAGGTTCCTCGCATGAATTTGTGGAGCAATCTCCAAAAATTTTTCCTTCTTGTCCGCAATTTTGATAAAGAAATAATGTGATGACAGATACAAATGCGATTACAATAAGTTGTGATGTTTTTTTCATCCAGTATCCCCTATTTCTTCTTATCGGCAAAAACCGCCTCAAATTAAGACTTTTTCTTCAAAAGGTACCTGGTTACTTTTGGGAATTATACGGGTTCTTTTTGATCTAAAAACAAATATATAAGATCTTATCTAAAAATTACCCCCCTTAATTCCCAAAAGTAACCAGGTACCTTTTTGACAGAGGTTGGGGGTGAAGCTATAAGAAGGGATGGTTATTTTTGTTTTGTTGTTGAATCTTTTTGCTCAAGAACC
>CAUJDY010000081.1 GCA_963169805.1 Bdellovibrionota bacterium
ATCTTCAGTTGCAAATGTGAAAATCCATAAAGTCCAGATAACGTGCTGTATTTATAAGTTTCAGCCAAGTCACATAAACCAGCTCGAACTGGGTTTTGATAGATATATTTAATAACGTTATCTAAGTAATTGGTATTTTTGATTTCACATGCTTTATAGCGTCCTCCAAACACATGGTTTATTCTTCCAGAGGAACAGTTCATTGCTATACTAATTTCTGTATGAAGTCGGTTCATAATCAAAGGTAGGTTTTTATCTGGAGTAGAGGCTAAAAGGTGATAATGGTTGCTCATGAGAACAAATGCATGAATCTTGAGGTTGTAGCAATGATTCACATAGTTGAGGAAATCATTGAATATATTCCAAGTTGTGTCCATACAAGGTTGGAACCACTCTGCATTGTTTGATCTCCCATAAATGTGTATGGGTTTTTCAGTTTGGACATTAAATCGTTTACGAGCCATATATATGCATTTATATGCAATGACATGCCAAATGGCTAAGGTACACCACTTCGGTTTCAGTGTTCCGAAGGTCCTGATTACGGAATCCGGGGCGGACGTATTTAGCTTAGAACTATAACGCGTTGGTCATCAAAAAGTCGGCAGGCGCCTTTTGTCTAGAATCGAATAATGCCATTTTATTGACTCACGAAGTATTGCTTAGATAAGTGAAAATAGAATAAAGAAAAGACATTTTCTTTATTGCTAGTACACCCGGCATCAGGAGGATTAACGGTGGCTATTACGTTGGGCGGAATTAATACAGGCTTACCCCCAAATCTCGTGGACCAATTAGTGGAACTCGAGAAGCTACCTATTAAAAAACTTGAAGAAAAAAAAGGTAAAACGCAAACTAAGCTTGAACTCGTTAATGAGTTAGATACAAAGCTTCGCGACATTCTTACATCACTCACAGAGCTCACAAACACCAAAGGCTTCTCTGACGTCCAAGTAGTCTCTGGTGATCCCAATATTATTTCAGGAACTGCAGATCCAGAAGCTGTTACAAACGGAAGCTGGAACATAGAGGTTCTGGATTTAGCAAATAAACCTTCTGCATTAACAAATGGCTTTCCAGATAAAGACAAAACACAAGTAGGTATTGGTTATGTTCAATTTGAAACTGCTGAGGGAACCAAAGAAATTTTTATTGATGGAAGTAACAATACTCTAGAAAAAGTAGCCTCTAAAATCAACACCGCAGGGCTTGGACTTCAAGCAACTGTTATTAAGGATAACAAAGATGCAGATGCTCCGTATCGCCTCATGGTATCAGGTGTAAAAGTTGGGGGAAGTAACGATGTAGAGTATCCAACTCTTTATTTTCTAGATGGAGATCAGGATTTTTATTTTGACGAAGAGAGAGAAGCCAAAAACGGAAAAATTAAGGTAGACGGCTTTGAAATTGAAATAGATGAGAATAAACTCAACGATATTATTCCAGGAGTAACACTAGATCTCAGGCAAGCAGCTCCCGGTAGAACTATTAATGTGAGTGTAGCAGAAAATAAAGAAGTCGTATCAGGAAAAATTAAAGACTTTGTTGATAAAATGAACGCCACTCTCGCATTCATACAAACTCAGAGTAGAGTTAATGAAAGAACGGATACTACAAAAACACTAGGCGGCGATTCCCTTGTTCGTACGGTAGAAAATGATTTGCGTAGATTGATTCAAGGAACACAGTTTGGTGTAAACGGAGAAGTACGTCAGCTCAATCAGATTGGAATAGTATTCAATAGAAACGGAACTTTAGATTTTGACCAAGAAAAATTTAATAAAACTCTTGCGCAGAAACCTAGTGATGTAAAATCTTTTTTTATAGGCGATGGTTCTTCAGTGGGACTCGTTCCATCTGTTCGAAATACGATTAATAGAATAACGAATAATGCATTTGGCCCGATAGGAATTCGTAAGAAAGCTCTTACACAACAGCTCCAACAGGCAGATCAGAGAATTGATAATATTACTAGAATGGTTGAGCAGAAGGAAAAGAATTTAAGAAGAAAGTTTTCAAATTTGGAAGAGACGATGTCTCGTCTTAAATCTCAAGGAGCACAATTAGCTGCGAGATTAGGTGGTCCAAGTGCTGATAACTTAAATTTTGCAGGGGCTAGTATAAATAACAGTGTTTAAATGAAGTTGAAGTAAAATAGAAATAGGGAGATTGTTTTTGAGTTCAAATGCTGCGTACAAAAAATATAAAGAAACTTCTATTACGAGTGCAAGCCGCGAGAAATTACTTCTGATGATGTATGAAGGGGCTATTAAGTTTACAAAAAAGGCTATGCAAGATCTCGAACAAAAAAATATTCCAGGGAAATGCGAAAATATAGGAAGAGCCTACGATATTATTCTCGAGTTAAACAATACTCTTGATCATAAAGTGGGTGGGGATTTGGCTGCACAGTTGGAGCAGCTTTATATGTTTATGACGGAGCAGCTGGCAAAGGCGAATATACATAATGATATGTCTGCGCTTCAAAGTGTTCTCAAGTTGCTCGAGACACTCTATGAAGGATGGAAGCAGGCTGTGGATAAAATAAAAAAATGAAATCGGTACTAAAGATTGTAAATAGCTACATATGGGGAGGCACTATGACAGATGAAATTGTTCATCTGCTTACGGAGAGAAATCGTCATTTGAATCAATTTTCAGTTCTAAATAAAATTCAGCTCGAGAGAGTTCTGAGGGGTGATTTTGATCAAGTTAATGATTTTTATATAGCACGTGAACACTTGCTCGCTGTTATAGAAAAAATAGAAATTATAATTAATGAAAAATCAAAGCATGTCTCTCCGAATGTGCCTG
Source organism: Bdellovibrionota bacterium (assembly GCA_963169805.1). Classification (GTDB taxonomy): domain Bacteria; phylum Bdellovibrionota; class Bdellovibrionia; order Bdellovibrionales; family JAEYZS01; genus CAUJDY01. The sequence goes on from CAUJDY010000081.1 coordinate 2,815, forward strand.
ATGAAGTTAAAAAAAATATAGAGATTCTTCTAATGAACAAGGATCAACTCATTAAAGAGATTCTTGATCAGGATCTAAAAATTCTATCCAGAATAGAGTGTGAGAAGACGGAAATTATTTCTGAGCTTAAAAACTTATCAAAAGGTAAGAAAACTATTAGCGCGTATAAGTCTGGTATAACGTCGACTAAGGTAGATGAAGAGGCATAATTATTACCATCTGGTTGAGTCAATTATTTGACTCAACCAAAAAGCAGACGGAAGAATATTCCTCATTACCGATTATCTTTTATTTAGACTTGGCATCTAGTTTGCTCTCTTACAAGTTTATCGCAGCTGAGGCTGGCGATAAATTGTAGGAGACAATATGAATCCCGAATTAAAACCAGACGCACGTCTAGAGAATGTGAATACAAAAATATCTAAGGTAACACGTTTTGACTCCGATTTCCTTTATCAAAATGCTCTTGTTCTTATTGATCACGGTGATTACGAAATGGCTCTTAATTTAATTGAGAGTGTTTTGGTAGATAACCCAAATTATGTAGATGCAATTAGATGGAAAGGTTACTGTTACAAACAACTTAACAAGCTTGAGTTAGCATCACAAGAGTATGTGAAGCTTGCTTATCTTAAACCAGGAGAGGAAAGTTACTTTGAAGTAGCAGAGTGCTTTTATTCACTTGGCCAAGATGATTTAGCAAAAGAGTATTATCAGAAGGCTCTGGATGTGATTGATTATGACAGTCCCTATTTGTTTGTTATATACAAAAAACTGGGGAACCTTTGTGTTAAAACGCAAGATTTTGATGGTGCAGAGGAGTTTTATAATAAAGCCTACGTTCAAAATGCACATTCAGATGATCTTTTTGTAAATTATGGAGCCCTTGAAATTCAAAAAGAAAACTTAGATTTGGCTATTGATAGATTCAAACAGGCACTAGATCTTAACAAGAATAACGACAAAGCGTGGGTAGGCTTAGCACTTATTTATAGAACAAAAGGTGATTATGAATTAGCTTGGGCCGATCTCAAATCAGCTTTAGATATAAATATAAAAAATGCAACGGCTATGAAGTTGTGTATAGAGTGGTCTCTTCAGGAAATGGAATATGATTTTGCAATAGAAACTCTGGAAAAATTTTTAAATGAGGATTCTGCAACTGTAGACTGGATGTATACATACGCTGGATTACTTTTTAAATCTGGAGATTGGAAGAAAACAAGAGTTACATGTAAATACATAATTGAAAAGTTTCCGGCATATCAGGCGGCACTAGATTTATATAAGCTGGCATCAAAACAGGTGGATATTTAAAAATGAAACTTATAGTAACATCTTTTGGTGATCTTGAAGATTTAATGTTGGCATTACCTTTTATTAAGGGTCTGCAGGATATGTACCCTCAGTCAGATATTACTTTGGCTTCGTTTCCAAAGTTTGAGAAGATCTCAAAAATTGCTCCCTATGTTCATAACTTTGTATCTTGTGATACGAGAGATGAGTTATATCAGAACAATAGCTTTCTATTTGAATTTGATCAAATAATAGATCTTGATAAGCTTTATCAAGGAGAGGTTGATAAGGACCTCGCTGTTTTCCTAAAGTCAGACATTAAAGCGATGACTACAGGAAGTTGTCCTCATAAAGCAGAAATTTTACTCAGATATATTCCAAAGCAAATTCGTAGATTGAGTTTTCATCTTCAAGAAAGTCTAGCTGGGTATGAGAGAGCGAAGGCGGTTCTAAGTCAAGAGTGTGATCTTGTCATATATCCATTTGAAAAAAATAAAAATATTAAATCTATAACCTATAATCTAAATCTTTTTTTAAAGTATTTTATGAATATGAACCCGGGCAAGAAGGTATTGCTAATTGGATTTCGTCATCAACAAGAATCCTTAGCTAAAATAATTGAAGAAATGAATGCTGGTGAGGCAGTTTTAAGTGCTGCAGTTGATCTTGAAAGTTGCTTAAGTTTGTTAAAAAAAGCAAAACATTTCATTGTTGGCAACTCTCCTTTGAAGCACTTAGCAAGTCAAAGTCAGGCTGTGGTATATGATATACATTCTAGTATGGAATCCATACAAGAAACCGGTATCTATAAAGATCAATCATATTGTCTGTTTTTAAATGAAAAGCCTCTACAAAAAATTGTGTATCGTGCAGATGAGTTTGTATTTGAGAATAATGCTCATTTTTTAGCTTACTTTGTTACTTCTGTTATTGATAATGATTACGAAAAAATGCTTCTACTTACAGAAGGCTATCAAGTGCACTCTAAAGTCTATAAAACTTCTTTGAATAGGCCCTATGGATGGAGGTCGGTTCCTCTCTTTTGGAATAAAGATTCTTTTAAAGAGTTTATAGCTTACAATGCACTTAGATTTTCAAGTTTTGATGATCACCCGGAAATATTTGAGAATGTCTATGATCATATTATGGAAGACAGTGATTATTCTTATGATAGGATTTTCTATGAAACGTCATCCTATTTAAATCAAATCGTTACAACAAGAGATATACTTAGCAAAGATTCAACTTTTGGTATTTTTATTAAGCTTCAAGAGTTAGAGAGCCACATAGAATATAGGAAAATCTTGCAAGTTATGGCTCAATACCTCGATTTTGATATTCACAGTGATACTTCTGCTCTAAAAATCGAAGATCTACAAAGAAAGCTACCTAAGGTTCGTACAGGACTAAAGGATATTCAGAAGTTTTTGAATGAATTTAAAATATACGCTTCACAAAAAATACTTGAAAGCTTTGATTCTACCGGAGATCTCAGAATATAATCCAATAGGTACGGCGCCACTGTTGGTTAA
>CAUJDY010000082.1 GCA_963169805.1 Bdellovibrionota bacterium
TTGCATACTCACCACTGACATTATAAGCAGCTACTGGTATGTCAAAGTTTTGCTTAAGATCAGAAATAACATCAAGGTAACTTAGTGCAGGCTTAACCATAATAAAGTCAGCCCCCTCAATCACATCCAGTCGAGCTTCTCTCAGTGCCTCCGTACGATTACGGTAATCCATTTGATAGGTTTTTTTGTCTCCAAATTTGGGAGCAGAGTTTAATGCATCTCTAAATGGTCCATAGAATGCAGAAGCATATTTTGCCGTATAGGCCATAATACTCACATCCTCAAAACCATTTTCGTCTAAGGCTTGCCTTAAGTAACCAACTCGTCCGTCCATCATATCGGATGGAGCTATAATATCAGCACCTGCATGAGCCTGCGCCAACGCCATCTTGCCAAGCACCTCAAGGGTTTCATCATTTAAAATTTTTCCATCTTTGACTAAACCATCATGGCCATCGGTACTGTAAGGGTCCATGGCTACATCAGATATTAAGCAACTTTCTGGAAACTTTTGTTTGAGCTCTCGGAAAGATTTTAAATATGTACTATTTGAATTATAGCTCTCTGTCGCTACTTTATCTTTTTTTGAATCATCCACACAGGGGAATAGAGCAAAAGACTTAATTCCTAAATCCATACACGATTCAACTTCCTTTAGAAGATCCTGAGAGTTAAACCTAAAAATTCCAGGCATCGATTGAATTTCTTCACTTGAAGAAATTCCTTCTTTTAAAAAAAGAGGGTAAATGAGTTGGTTAGGAGATATTGATGCCTGAGAAACCATATCTCGAATAGCTGCTGACTTTCTATTTCTTCTTGCTCTTTCTATCATATTTATTCCAATTTCATTTTTGTATGCATCATAAATTCTGATCGTGTTTTTTCATTTGTCTTAAAATCACCACGAAGGTCACATGTGAGAGTTGTTGAGTTCACATCTTCAACACCCCTTGAAATAACACAATAATGTTTAGCATCTATGACAACTGCAACATGGGGCGTATCCAATATATAGCTTAAACAATCTGCAATCTGTTTTGTGAGTCTTTCTTGCACCTGAGGTCTTCTTGCAAAAAACTTTACAATTCTATTGATCTTTGAAAGCCCTATGACTCTTCTGTTTGGTATGTATGCAATATTCGCTTTTCCATCAATTGTAACAAAATGATGTTCACAAAAAGAGATGACGCTCACATCCTTTATGACAATCATTTGGTCATACTGCATTTCATTTTCAATCACAGATAAAGAAGGAAAATTTTCTTTATTTAACCCAGAGAAAATTTCATTTACGTACATTTTTGCTACTCGATAAGGGCTTTTTTCTAAAGAATCATTTGTTAAGTCGAGACCAATCGTTTGCATAATTTCTTTGAAATGATGAGTGATTTTTTCTATTTTTTGTTCAGATGTAAGCCCATTTTCAATCCAAGGAGTTTTTCGTGTATTCTCCAGGATTTCATCAACATCAAATACGACTTTTTTTTGGTTTCCAGATTCAAATTTAGGACTCATAGTGCCCTTAGGATTATAGCATTGAGTCAAAAATAACAACAATTACTCTGCTCTATTGGGAGATTCATGGTACACGTAAAAAAATACAAGGTTTCATACTATGGAAATAATCACAAAATCTTTAAAAATTGGCCCATACGATCTTATAGAGTTACCTACAGGAATATTCGCATTGGATGGTGGGGCGATGTTTGGAACAGTCCCTAAGGTGCTTTGGGAGAAAACGAACCCCCCAGATGAAAAAAATCGCATTCCCATGGAGGCACGAGCGCTCTGCCTTAAATCTAAGGATCGAATCATTGTAATTGATACGGGCAATGGATCCGATTTTGTCGAGAAATATGGTGAGAAAATTGGTCCCAAGTTCGCAGAAATGTATGGAGCAGACCCAGAAAAAGGACTCCTTAAAGCGCTCAAGAAAAACAATATTGCTCCAGAACAAGTGACAGATGTAATACTCACGCACCTTCATTTTGATCATGCAGGTGGTGCTACTAGAGCTCTTAACGGAGAGATCGTACCGACATTCCCTAATGCAAAATATTATGTTCAAAATAAAAACTTACAAACAGCAAGAAATCCAAATATAAGAGAAAAGGCAAGTTACCTGAGTCCTAACTTTGAACCTTTAATTGAGCATAAAGTTTTAGAGCTTTTGGATGGGCCCGTTCAAAATATTTTTCCTGGAGTGGACCTACTGGTCAGCAATGGACATACACTGGCCCAACAAATTGTGCGTATTTCCGATAGCAATACAGGACTTTTTTATTGTGCAGATGTTATTGCAACATCTTCTCATGTGAGATCAGCATGGGTTATGGGGTATGATTTATTTCCTCTTCTTGTCATTGAAGAAAAACAACGACTTCTGAAAGAGGCTTTAGAAAAAAACTATTATCTTTATTATGAGCATGATCCATACTGCGCATATTCATCTGTAGAATTCGACAAAGGCGACTACAAAGCCGGCCAAAGGTACCAGGTCGCTTTTCCGAATTGTCCGGGTTAATTTCGATTTGAAGCGAATTTTTTAC
>CAUJDY010000083.1 GCA_963169805.1 Bdellovibrionota bacterium
TGCGGATAAAATTTCGGATTCAAGTTTTTGTAATTCGTCTGTAATGTATCTTTCTGCATTGGTAAGCGTTTGCTTCCTTACATAATGTAGCGGAACTTTATCCGTATGAGTTTTAGTCACTTCTATGTAGTATCCAAAAACTTGATTGTAACGAACCTTCAGAGAAGATATCTGAGTAGCTTCTTTTTCACGAACTTCAAGCTCGGTGAGTAGTTTTTGCGAATTTGTAGACAAAGAAATTAAATGATCTAACTCACCCGAAAACCCCTCACGAATCATGTGTCCAGATTGTGTAGAAAGAGGCGCATCTTCTCGAATGGTAGACGTCACTCTTGCAATCAGATCCGTTAAAAACCCTGCGTCTATTTTTAAATTTGCAATTCTTGAAAGATTCAAGCCGATATTTAAAGAATCTCTGAGGGAAATGAGATCCCTAGCATTGCAGTTTGGATTGGAGATTTTTCCAAGACGTCTCTCTATGTCTCCCATCTGGGCCATAAGACCGCGAACTTCTTTAAGCCGAGATAAATCTTTCATCCAATGTTCAATTACATTTTGTCTTTTTTGAATTTCAGCTACATCTGTAAGTGGGAATAAAATCCAGTTTTTAAGCTTGCGCGCGCCTGCCGCACTCTGCGTTTTATTAATCGCATGAAACAAGCTTCCTTGCTTCTGCCCCGAGTAGGTTTCAAAAACTTCAAGATGAGATAATACCTGAGCAGATAGCTCCATTCTTTTTTGCAGCTTTTTTTCTTTGAAACTCTCAATCGTTTGGCGGATTTTTTCTCCCTGCATGGAAATTGCGTAGGAAAGCAATCTCTGGCATGACGATGGAAGCTGCATCTCTTCTTGATTCAAACAAGAAAGATTAATTTCATGCGCAGATAAGCAAGGACCTGCGAGATCTTTTTTTTGAGACATCTCGAATTCGTGTTGTTGCTTTTCAAGAACAAGCTCAGTTGGACTCAGTACGGACAGCAAAGTTTGTCGCTCATCACTATTCTTGAAGACAACGTAAAAAGCCTCCCCTGTCGTAGACTCAAGCAAAGCGAGAGTCGATGTATCATACGCAGCCAAATAATTCGACTGAGCTGCATCCAATGTCTCAGGGTCATAAACCATTCCAGGACTCAGAACTCGAGTGATCGCTCTTTTAACAAGCCCCTTTGCCTCCTTTGGATCTTCAACTTGATCACAAATAGCAACTTTGTAATTTAGAGAGAGAAGCTTGTTGATATAATTATGAACAGAGTGATGAGGCATTCCACACATAGCTGTGTTGTCGCCGTGATTCTTATTTCTGGCAGTGAGCGCAATTCCTAGAATGGGTGCGGCTGTAATAGCATCTTGATCGAATAACTCATAAAAATCGCCCATTCGAAAAAAAACAATTTTATCAGCATGAGCAGATTTGATATCCCAGTATTGCTTCATCAACGGCGTTAGTTTTTTATCAAGATTTTCCATGCACAAAGATGTATGAATTCCATCTAAAAACGTCACCAAAAAGGTACTCTGCTTCCTTCATATAACGCACCATATACATAAATAACCCAAGAACCCGCTATAAAGCGGAGAGGAGTTTTTGGTAAATGCCGCCAAAGGATCCGTTAGACATAATAACAACGACATCTCCTGAATGAGTGTTACGCTTTACACAATCAACAATTTCTTCTGTTGTTGCAAAACCATAAGCCTCTTTTCCGTTTCTCTTTAATTCACTTACAATTGTCTGAGTTGACAGACGCTCATCTTCTTTTAAGGAGCTTGCATTAAATACGTCAGCTAATATTGTGATATCCGCCTTCTTAAATGCACTCACATAATCTTTCTGAAAAATATTACGCCTCGAAGTTGCAGATCTTGGCTCAAACAAAGCTATCACTTTTTTATTCTTATATCGATCCTTGATACTTTCTATCGTGACATCGACGGCTGTTGGATGATGTGCAAAATCCTCAATTAAAGTGATCCCATGAGGTTTTCCAATAATTTCTTGTCGCCTTTTAACACCTTCAAAACTTTGTAGGGATTCTAAAACTTTATCTTGTGGGAGTTTGAGGGCATAAGAAAGAGCAAAAGTAGAGAGTGCATTTAAAATATTATGTTTTCCAAAGACTTTTAAAGATGCGGTAGTCAGTTTTTTTCCCTTAAATATAATATCAAAATCACAGGATTCCTCTTTATAACGAATATTACTTGCCTGAAAATCTCCAGAGCTAATTCCATAAGAAAAAATATTCTGGCACTGAGCTTTTCTAACAACATCTACAACATGTTCACCTTCACACCAGTAAATTAAATTTCCATCCTTTGGAATCAAATCCATCAACTTAAAAAAGGACTCCTTAACATGATCTAAATCTTTATAAATATCTGCGTGATCAAATTCAACAGATGTTAAAATGACAGAGCGAGGTTTGTAGTGAATGAATTTGGGCACTTTATCAAAAAAAGCCGTATCATATTCATCACCTTCAATAACAAAATGGCTTCCGGTGGGAATTTTAAATGAATATGAAAAATTTTTTGGAATA
>CAUJDY010000084.1 GCA_963169805.1 Bdellovibrionota bacterium
GTTTTAGATCTTGTGATGAGTGATATTTTAATTCATCAGTTTCCCGATGATACAGAGGGTGATCTCACTAAAAAACGAGCAGCACTTGTTAATGAAATGAGTCTCAATGAAATTGCTCTCGAATTAAAGCTCGATACATGCATACAACTAGGGAAAGCTGAAATGGATAGTGGCATGAATAAAAATAGCCGCCTTTTGTCTTCTTGTTTAGAGGCACTATTCGGAGCTATTTATTTAGATGGCGGTTTTGAAGCGTCAAAAATAATTATAATGAGTCTGTTTTCAAGTAAGTTAGAAGATGTTAGAAATGGACGTCCGCTTTTTGATGACTATAAAACTCAGCTCCAAGAAATGTTACAAAAAAAATATCATATTACACCTGAGTATGTACTTGTTAGTACTGAAGGGCCAGAACATCAAAAAATATTTGAAATTAAAGTCCAAATTAAAGGAAAGACTGTCGCCAGTGCAACTGGACGAAGTAAAAAAATTGCAGAACAAAATGCAGCTAAAAAAGCTCTTGAGGTGAGTCATGAAATATAAAGCAGGATTTATTGCATTTTTGGGATTACCAAATGCAGGAAAAAGTACGCTAACAAATTGTTTGATACGCGAAAAAGTGTCTATTGTTACAAACAAACCGCAAACGACAAGACGTCGAATAACAGGCATCTATACAACCAAAGAGTTTCAGGCTGTTTTGGTTGATACTCCAGGATATATTGATAACACAAGTGGTTTAAATCATTTTCTTCAACAAGAGTTAGAAGATGTGCTTAAATCAGCAGATGCAATATTAGTAACGCTTAATCTTGACGCTAAATCACTTGATCCACTCGAGAAGATTCTGGATCTTGCAAAGAGTACAAATAAGCCCTTTGCGGCATTGATAACAAAATCAGATCTTGGTATGGGACATAGAGTTCACACGCTCGTGGCAAAACTTGAGAATATGAATATTCCGTATGCAGAAATTTCGTCAACGGCACAGCCTGATGAAACTCGCGAAGAAGTTTCAAAGCTTCTTCTTCAAATGCTTCCAGAGTCTCCTGCACCTCTTTATCCAGAAGATATTTTCACAACAGAAAATGTGAGAGATATTTGTGCAGAAATTATAAGAGAAAAATGCTTTCAGATGTTATTTGAAGAAATCCCTTATCAGCTTGCGGTTCAAATTCGCGCATTTGAAGAGGGAGAGACTTTGACAAAAATATATGCAGATATAGTTGTGGATAAAGATAATCAAAAGAAGATTGTTGTGGGACATGGAGCTTCAACTCTGAAAAAAATTGGAATGCAATCAAGAGAGCAAATTGAAAAGCTTGTTGGCACTAAAGTATATCTAGAGCTTCATGTTAAATCTAAGAAAAAGTGGATGAAAGATCCTATGATGATGAAGGAGCTTGGTTATGTCCTCTCAGCGAATGTCTAGAATAGCTCTTGTTGGTCGTCCAAACGTTGGGAAATCAACTTTGTTTAATATCCTCACAGGAACGCGTAAGGCTGTTGTACGTGATGAACCGGGTGTGACTCGTGATTTGCAGTTTGGTAAATGTGAATGGCGGGGACGTACGTTTGAAGTCATTGATACCGGTGGTATTACGGAAAGCCAAGATTTACTACCAAGTTTGATACGTGAGAAAGCTCTTGAAGCTTTTAAAATGACAGATGCAATTTTCTTTATCTGTGATGGACGCTCAGGCTTATTGCCAGAGGATATGGTCCTTTTGCGGATGATCCTTGAAGCCAACCGACCATTCTTAGTTGTTGTTAATAAATTGGATCAGGAAAGTAAGATAGAAGTAATGATGTCTGAGTTCTATGAAATGGGACAGACTCCTGTGCCGTGTTCATTTGAAAAAAGGCAAGGAGTTGATGAGTTACTAGAGTGGGCTTGCCACAAACTCCCTCAGCAAGAGGAATCAAAAATCGAGTCTGAAGTTACAATTGCAATTTTAGGTAAACCAAATGTAGGTAAAAGTTCTCTTACGAATCACCTGATTGGTGAAAGCCGGATGATAGTATCACCGATTGCGGGAACAACGGTTGATGCAATTGATTCAACATTCGAAAGAGAAGGACGACAATATACGATTATCGACACGGCTGGATTACGTCGTAAATCAAAACGTAAAGACGGTGTTGAAGTCCTCTCTTCATTTAAGACTTTGGATTCTATCAAGAAGGCTGAGATTATTCTTTTAATGGTGGACATACTCGAGGGTCCGGCTGAGCAAGATGCTAAAATACTAAGAGAAATCCAAGATGAACATAAAGCTGTCATTTTAGTGGCTAATAAATCGGATGCAGCTACAGAACAAAAAATCCCTGAGTTTCGTAAGAAATTTAGAGATCAAGTTGCGCACGTTTTCCATTTTTATGAGGATATTCCTGTTGTGTTCACGAGTGCTGTAACGGGATCAGGAATCAAATCTTTATTTGAAAAGATTGATGAAATACATCAGAAGATGCACATGAGAATTACGACTGGAGAATTAAACCGTTTCTTTACAAACGTGATTCGTAAAGCTCCGGCTCCAGTTTTTAGAAATCAGAACGTTAAGTTTTATTACTTAACCCAAACTCAGCAAGTTCCTCCAAGTTTTATCGCATTTGCGAATCATCCAGATGGAGTTGATACAGCGTATAGACGCTTTTTAATGAAGCAAATAAAAGAAGAGTGGAGTTTAGAGGGCATACCTGTGCGAATATTTGCAATGAAGGGTGGCGGAAACTCATGAGACGTGGGGCGTGGAGCAATAGATATGCATTTTATCTAGCCACGGTTGGGTCTGCGTTTAGCTTAGGAAATTTATGGAGATTTCCTTATGTTGTCGATTCGAACGGCGGCGGTGCGTTTGTTGTGACATATATTTTACTCTGCTTTATTATTGGTATGCCAATTGTTGTAGGTGAGTTGATGCTTGGAAAACTGTCAAGACTCAGTATCATTTCAGCAACAGATCAAATTTCTCAACAAAGTGCTCATGCATGGGTCCGTAAATGGAAGCCGTGGAAGTGGGTAGGCGTGAGCGCTAATCTTGCAAGTATTTTTCTTTTATCCTTTTATTCTGTCATATGTGGATGGGTATTATTTTTCTTAGTTCAGTATCTTGTACATATGTTTACAGGTATTCCTCTGGCGGATGATCTCTTTAATATTTTGATGAAAAACGGTTGGCTTCAAGTAGGTCTAATGAGTGTACACCTGTTGATTACAACCATTGTGGTCTCAAGAGGCTTAAAACAAGGAATTGAAAGACTTAGTACTTTAATTATGCCACTCTTTATGGCTTTAATGATTTATCTCGTTTTTAAATCTTTATCCCTTCCAGGGACTGTGGATGCTATGAGATTTTTGTTTTATCCCAATTTTTCTTACTTTACTTCTGAAACTCTTCTTAAAGTTCTAGGCCATGTGTTCTTTACGTTGAGTGTGGGAATGGGAGCTATGGTTGTTTTTGGAAGTTATTTAAGAGACGACACTTATGTGCCTAGATCCGGCTTTAAAGTAACAATCTTAGATATTACGATTTCAATTTTTTCTGGATTTCTGATTTTTCCGATAGTTTTTTCTGCAAACATAAATGGAGATTATGGGCCATCTCTCATTTTTAATACTCTTTCAGTATTTTTTAATAAGATGGGGTTGGGAAATTTTTTTGGTCTTATTTTTTTCATTTGTTTATATCTTGCTGCACTTGGAGCAAGCATTATGCTTTTAGAAACGAGTGTTGCACATCTTATTGATAGTAAGAGATTTAAGAGAAATCGTGCAAGCTGGAGCATGATTGTATTTGTTTTTATTGCAGCTTTGCCGGCTTCGCTTTCAAGCACAGTGTTTAAGGATATGAAGTTCATGGACCTGTCTATGCTGCGTTTGTATGATAAAGTTCTTGTGGATTATTTACTCCCTGTCGTGTGTCTTGGGATATCTTTGTTAGTCGGTTTTGGTTTGACTAAGAAGCAGAAGGAAAATCTTTTTATAAGAGAAGATGAAATGGATTCAGAAAATCTTTATCGTAATTGGCACTTTTTAGTCCGCTGGTTAGTTCCGGCTGTGATTATATTGGGCTTTTTTAGTTCGATCTTTTATTAAAAATTAAATCCAAAAATAGCTTGTAGTCGAATGATGTCACCATTGAGTTTTGTATTTGTTTGATTACCGTCAATAATGAGTTCATTTCCTTCTCCTGAGAAATTAACATATTGGTACATAGCCTCAAGACCTATGTGCATACGATTTTTCATAATTGGAAATTCTGTTCCTATACCAAACTGAAAACCCATTGCAGAATCTTTTTCAATTCCATCTAGGTCGTCACGCTTTTGCTCTCGACTCAATTGTGTGATTCCACCAAAAATATAAGGGTTTACATCAGCGAGACCTTTTGTCACGTTCTGCATATTGAAATAGTATTTTACATCAAATGCAAAGCCAGAGACGGTTAGAGTTCCGCGAAACTTTTGATTGTTTAAGTTAAAATCAAAATTATGATCTCCCGTCACGTAGCTTACTTGCATTGCAAATCGAAGATCAAAAAAGTAGGCAAGCAGAAGTCCAAAATTTGGAGCACTTTTGTAAACCTGTCCCATTGTGTCTGTGAAGCTTCTATAGCCACCAAATAATCCAAGTGTGAAAAAGCGTCCATTTTTAAAGAAGTAAATATCGGCTTCTTCGTCTGTTGCTTCGTCAAATTCTGAATAATCCGCAAACGGATCGTAGGCATCATAGTTTTCTTGTGCAACTAGAATTCCCTCTGCAGGATACCAGTCAGCTGCAAATGAGGGAGTCGAGAGGCTAAGGAGAGCTGCGAATATTGTAATATTAAATTTGTTAGACACGAAACCTCTCATACTTAAAATTCAATATATCAACTTCAATCCTTAAAGGAAACCTTACAGGGCTCTTTAAAGCTGGATATCGACAATCGTCTAGTGTTTTATCGGCATCAAAATGTACGCTCTAAAATGATATTTTTAACAACATTTGAACAACATTGCTTAACCTACATGGATAAGGTTTACTGTCCTAACAGAATCAAAACTTCTGTTTTGTGAAAATCTGGTGTACAAACCCAATAGAAAAGAGGATCACGATGAAATTCAGGTCAAAAAAAATTCAAGCAAAGCGTCCAGATGAAAGTCAAATTATGACTCGAAAAGTAGTATCAACTGAGCATCTGAATCCGCATGGAACACTTTTTGGCGGGTATCTGATGGCGTGGATCGATGAAGTAGCCTTCATGAGTGCAAGACGGCATGCGGGCGTTCCTACTGTGGTCACAGTTAATATTGATAATATTAGCTTTTTAACACCTCTTAAGTTGGGTGAACATATTATGCTCACGGCACGAGTGAATTATGTGGGGCGTTCTGCAATGGAGATTGGTGTGCGAGTTGAAAAAGAGGATCCATATACAGGTTCAACACTTCATACAAACTCTGCCTACTTGACGTTTTGTGCGCTAGATAAAAGCTCTAAACCAGTGGCAGTGGCGCCTCTGTTGCTTGATGATCCAGAGGATTTGCGCAGATATAATGAAGCAGTTTTAAGATTGAAAGTACGTAAAAGACTTAAGAATCATCTTGCAAATAAGCTCAAAAGTTCAAATAAGAAGTTAAGATCAAAAACTCCAGATATCAGAAGAAAATCAGAGCTTTGGGTGGGTCAGTTAAAAAACAACTTGAGCAAACTAACCCTGCGCTTTGAGGAATTTGATATTATTGAAAAGGTGAAATCTTTTAAGCCGTTTTAAAAGTAAAAGTACATTCCGGCTTTGAGAGGAGAGTGTCCGATAGTGCGAAATTCTGTATCGCTGCTGATGGACTGAATTCCAAATCCAGCTTCAAAGTTGAAGCCAACTGAGTCAACTCCTGGAAGGAAAAATTCAACTCCAACGAATGCCAGGAGATCAAAGCCAGAGTCATTATCTCCGCCATTAATTTTTTGAGATATCAGGCCGGCTCCTCCGCCCATATAAAAGTTGAGGTTATCTTCAGGAAAAATGGTTCTATAAACTTTTGCAAGTAAACCGAAGGCGGAGTCATTATCCCCAGTTTGTAGTCCCAAATCTAAAGAGTACGCCATATTGGGTGTGGCATGGTACTTTGCGGAGATAGAAGGCGTGTTCACAGATAGTTGGTCGGCATAACCAATACCTAATCTTTGAGTCATATCTTTGGAAAATGCCGAAGTTCCAAATAAAAGACTTAAAACAAGAATGAAACTAAATTTTTGGAATCTGTTGGTTGAGATCATGTTGCCCCCGCTTGAGTTGAAGTGTTTTAAACGGGTTTAATTAGAATCCCTAAGTGGCCGTTTTTTCAAGACAAATATGCATCAGCTACAATCATCATGACGCGGCGTTACCCAAAAAGGTAATTGTTACCTTTGGGTTCACAGTGCATAGGAGAAAAGGTATAAGGGGCCTCTGAGAAGGAGTTCTATGTTTTCAACTCAAGCTATTTCTAATCGTCGATCCAAGTTAACTCAAAGTTGGAATTCTATTTTACCTCCAAAAGTTGCGATTCTGGTGTTATCCGGATCTCCTATTCAAAAACCGGGTGGGTTTGATCAATGTTACCCATTTCTTCCTCATCCTTGTTATTTTTGGGTTTCTGGAAGGCGTCGCCCCGACGAGGCTTCATTGTACTCCCTCGAAACGGGTTGGGTCGATTTCCAAAATCCAGTCTCAGAAGCGGAAGTTGTATGGGAAGGAGCAGAGTTCGACAGGATTCAGCCTCAGCACTGCTTTCAAGATCTTGAGTCGTATTTAAAAAAGAATGGATTTAAAGATGTCATTTTGATGGGCCAAGCGACTCATTCAAAATGGAGTGTCTCCTCAGAAAGCCAAGAGCTGTTGTGGAAGTTACAAGCGGCATTTGATTCCGTTAGGCGATGTAAAGATACAGAAGAAATTGCACTGATTCAAAATGTAGCTCGTATCGCGCATAAGGGATATCAAAAATTAAAAGAGGTGATTCGCCCTGGTATTTCCGAAAAAGATATTCGCCTCGCCTATGAAACAGAAGTTTTAAGAAATGGAGCTGATGGAGTTCCATATGAGACAATTGTTGGAGCAGGCACTAATTCTGCAATTCTTCACGCAATCCCAACTCCTAAAATTGTTCAGGATGGAGAGATGGTTTTGATTGATGCCGGAGCTGAGATTCAAGATTATTGTGTGGATATTACTCGAGTGTTTGCAGCTAATGGAAAATTCGACTCTCAACAGAGGGCCTTATATGATCTGGTTAAAAAAGCACAGGTGCAAGCAGTCCAAATGTGCGCTCCCGGCACATACTGGAATCAGGTCCATGTGGCTTCTGCAAAAATAATAGCAGAAGGCCTCAGAAGTTTAAATATTCTCAATTGCAATTCTGAAGACGCAATTCAAAGTGAGGCTATATCAGTTTTCTTTCCTCATGGAGTCGGACATATGGTTGGTCTTAGAGTGAGAGATGTTGGTCACGCGCAAAACATCAATCCTAAAAAATATGCGGGCGCTGCGATTCGCATCGACTTGCAATTGGAAGAGGGGCACCTTGTCACCGCAGAACCAGGCTGTTACTTTATTAAAGCATTTATTAAGAACGAGAAAACTCGACAAAAATATAAAGACTTTATCAACTGGTCAGAAGTTGATAAGTGGGCTCATGTCGGTGGAGTCCGTATTGAAGATGATATTTTCGTCACTTCATCTGGACCTAAGAATTTAACTGAGATCGTCGAAAAATAATAGAATGCCCTTCTATAAAATCTCTCCTAGAATAAGATGAGTGCGCTTGGCTAAATTATTCAGATGAGGTTTTTATGTCTCGTATAATTCTTTTTGCAACAATATTTTTGGTATTTGTGGGTTGTAGCTCCAAAC
The DNA here is from genome assembly GCA_963169805.1 of Bdellovibrionota bacterium. GTDB lineage: Bacteria > Bdellovibrionota > Bdellovibrionia > Bdellovibrionales > JAEYZS01 > CAUJDY01. The sequence continues at coordinate 7,878 of CAUJDY010000084.1, forward strand.
CAAAACTTTATCCAAATCAAAAACTAAAATCTGTTGGGCGTGATCAAGCGGATCTTGATATCGATCAGTGTATTGCAGATGCTGATGCGTATCTTGAAAGTTCTAAAGGAAAACAAATTGCAAAAGGGGCAGGAGCTGGTGCTGCGGTTGGAGCTGCAATGGGAGCAGTGACGGGTTTGTTTACGGGTAATGTGGGAAGAGGTTTGGTGCAAGGCGGAGCAATTGGTGCCGCGGGCGGAGCAACAGCGGGCGCGCTCTCTCCAGATGAAATCAAAAGACGCTACGTCAATCAATGCCTCACAGAAAAAGGCTACCACGTCCTTGGCTGGGACTAACCAAAAGGTACGGCGCCACCGTTGGTTGAGATTTGCGTCATAAAAATAGCTTTATTATCTAAGACTAGGAAATCTCTAATTCTAAATGGCAATTCTGGCGAGATGATCGATCTTTTGCAAAATAAAATTCTCTATATGAAAGAGCTTTCTTAATAAGATCTCTATCGTTCATTTTATAATCTTTTTGGATCCAGCTGAGTGTTCCCTCTACATCATTAAATAGCGTATCATCGTTGCATATTGGAATGGAAAGTCTATGTTGTCCTAACTTTCCACTCAGTGTGGAATAAGGGTAGAGATCTGCACGACTGCAAATTTTTGCATCGATTGGATTTCGGTAAACATATTTATAGGCATGGAGATAATAATGGTGATTTTTCATGATACTAGAAAAATATGGACCTCCGAAAGTTTGATTAATTCGTCCGGCCTCTTTTGAGATTGTTTTTCCTGTGGTCATCATTAGGTAGTGCATCGCCTGTGACAAATTACCCTTTGGAGTTGAAAGAATAAGGTGAAAATGATTGTTCATTAATACAAAAGAATGAATGTTAATTTCAAATCCAAATTTTGTGATGTAAAGGTAGTCGCAAAAGATGCCCCATACTTGTTCGAGTGGAAGGGAAAACCATTCCTTATTAATACATCTCGCGGTTACATGATATGGATATTCAGTTGATACTTGTCTGTATGTTCGTCCCATATCACTTATCACTGCAAGCCATACCAATAACTAAAATATTGATTTATTGCTAATGGGCTGTTCCGGAGTACGAAGTCCGTGTCCGGCGTAATGACGCAAATCTCAACCAACGGTGGCGCCGTACCTTTTGGTTACCAGTCGATGGGGAAGTAGTCTTTTAGGAATTTTCCGCACCAATGTTCGCCTGAGTTAATCCCATGAAAAATGGGGTCACAGACTCGTGCGGCTCCATCAACAATATCTAACGGAGGTTGAAAGTCATGGACATCTTGTTTGTGCTTGGCCAGTTGTGCGGGATCTTCATCTGTGACCCAGCCTGTATCAACGGCATTCATAAAAATACCGTCTTTTGCAAGATCACTTGCAGATGTGTGTGTAAGCATATTCAAAGCTGCTTTTGCCATGTTAGTATGAGGATGACGATCTTCTTTTTTAAAGCGATAGAATTTTCCTTCCATGGCCGTTACATTCACAATATGTTTTTTTCCAGTATTATCTCGCCTCATTAAAGGTGCAAGCTGGCTACATAAAACAAAGGGTGCGACAGAGTTTACAAGTTGTACTTCAAGCATTTCTACAGCAGGCACTTCAGCAAGTTTTAATCTCCAGCTATTTGTTGTCCTTAAATCCACCTGCTGGAGATCGGCATCGAGTTGTCCTTCAGGAAATACTTCTCTTACAGAAAGGGTTTGGTCATAGCTGTAGGGGATTTGTGATAACTGTGCAGAGGATGTAATTCCCATGGCAGGACTTTGTTGGTTCCAAGATACTGGTAATGATTCATCCGTTGATGTAAGTAATCCTAAATCTGATTTGCATTCGTTAAAACTTCTTAGCAGTATTTTTGCATCCTCTGTAATCTCTGCTGATTGTTCAATAGGTAATAAGTGGGCATAAAAACCCGGTGGCCTACGTACAGTTTGGGCTGCATTATTAATCAAAATATCTAGGCGTTTCAGTTTTCTTTGCATGTATTTGGCAAAAACTTCTACGCTGGGGGTGTGTCTTAAATCTAAACCATAAATATGCAGTCGATCTTTCCATAAGTAAAAGTCCTCTTCTTTTGAAAATCGGAGGGCGGAGTCGACGGGAAATCGTGTCGTTGCAACGACAGAGGCTCCCGCTCGCAAAAGCATGAGTGTACAATGGTAACCAATTTTTAGACGTGATCCTGTAATCACCGCTACTTGGCCAGTGAGATCTGCAGTTTGAAAGCGCTTTTGATAATTAAATTCCGCGCAAGATTCGCACATAGAATCATAAAAAAAATGAAGCTTTGTGTACTCGGTTTTGCAGACATAGCAATTTCTAGGAGATTGAAGTTCTCCTACGGTCAAGGGTGTCTTTTGGGATGCAATTTGTTTTGGAGCTTGAAAAACAGAAGTTGTTCTGGCTTGTCGAATATGTGTTTGTGCACGAACTTGGCGGTCCTGTGCTCTTGCAAGAGCTTTTCGTGCTTGATCTATTTCTTTGTTTCGCTTTTTAATTTCATCCCTATTTGGCCTTGAAAGTTGGCCGGATAATTTGAGAATATCTTGTCTTTCATTCTCAGAAAGTTGATCTAGAAGAGCGCCATTCTCCACAAGATTGCGGAGAGTTTTTAGGCATATATCAAAAGATTTTTTATCAAAATTCATATTTAATTTGGGAGAGGAATGCATCCAGAGTATCTGTAGAAACCTGTTTTTGCATCTATCTCATTCGCTTCCTTTTTAATTTCTGTATATAGTTTTACATTCAGTGTTTTGAGTTGAGATGGGTTATAAATGGGGGCATTGTAAGAGTCTCTGATGAGTTCTGAGAATTGTTTTGTAACATCAAAATTATTCCAATTTGTACAAACAACTGCATCTGCAAGACTAATTGAGTAAGCGTAAGAGCTGTTTGGATTTGCAAGATTGTACATATTTGACCAAAGAGAAGTTTGATCTTCTGGTCGTCCATTATTATTTAACTTCTGATTTTTTGAGAGATTTGGCTCGTAGGGATCTAAGTCTTCCCATGGGATATTATCAAAATTAAAAATTCTTTTAGCTAAGCCCTGACCAAAAATTGTGTCGCCACCAATTCTATTTACATAAACGACCTTCTCACAGCCAGAGGCTTTAAGTACAGGCATGGGGTGTAGATCTGTCCAGCCCCCGATTGCTAACACTTTATTTCCATTAAAAAGTTTCTCTGTGTAGGCGCCAAGACCTGGTTCGTTAGCTGAGATGTCTAATCCCATTCTCCATGTCGCATGTCCCATGGCTTTGAATCGTCTAGATTTGTCTGCAATAAGATACGGTGATGGTTTGTCGGAAAATGATTTTTCAACAGCGCGCAGGCGATCTTCGTTCCCAACATAACCAAAAAAGATATCTTTTTCGCTGAGGACGACATCTCCAGCATCTTCAGCAAAAGTCATTTCAAACTCTGCTTTAGAGCGTCTTAATACGGAGGCTGAATCTCCTTGTACAAATCCTGCGGTCACGAGTGTTCCCAGCCCTTGTCCCATTTTTGCATCTAAAACATGTGATGTATTGACGTAAGTTTCTGAGAAGTATTGGTTGGTTAGAATTTCTAGAGCACTTTGGCAAAAGCGATTTTTAGAGACAAACTCATCCCAGGTTTTTCCAACGCTAAGTGTACTACACATTTTCATATAATTTCCAAAGCGTAGTTTAAGAAGAGGGGTTGCATCAATCAGTCGATAAAAAGAGGCTACACGAGCATACTGTTCCGAGATCGCTGGAAAGTTAATAACTCCATCTCGAATTAAAAGACTTGCATCATTTTTTGCATCAAACTTTCCTATCAATGAAATGCTTATGCGAATTTGTTTTGCATAGGTTTTTAAAAGTGTCCAGTCATCCCAAGAAAAATAACTAAATTCTGAAAGTTTTTTGTCGAATTTTTCTATGGATGGTCCATAAAAAACTTTAGACTCACGGATTTTTCCAACAACTTTGATAATCTGTCTAATTTTTAAGTAACTCATATCACTCAACAGATTATCTAACTGCTGGAGTAAGCTTTCCTCAGAGTGAGTTGCTCCCTTAACAAATTGTACAAAAGATTGCCACTCGGGCTGGCTGAGCCTTGCATAAATATAACCTTGAATAGATTTTACAAGAAAAGCCAGTTTTATGGCTTTTTGTACAGGGTCACTTTCGCTCTCGATAAATTCGTTCTGCATCAACTGGTCAACAAAAAATGTAGAAACACTGGCAGAGCTTCCTCCGGCCATGGCTTGTGGGACGCCAAAAGTCTCTATTGTGTGAGATAGCGCCCCCCAATGTGCAGGAATAAGTTCACCGTTTCCTCGTAGTCCAATACAGTAGTTATTTTGCGCAAAAATCGATGTGAAAAAAAGGATTGAAAGAATTAAAACTTGTTTCATAGGACCCCTCTTTATGTGTAGCTATATATAGGGGAATGCTCAGTTTTTTAATATCAATATTTCTATAAAAAAGAGAGGGTATGGCAATTTTTAAGCAAAGTGTGAACAAAAT
>CAUJDY010000085.1 GCA_963169805.1 Bdellovibrionota bacterium
GATGGTTTTGAAACATCAAGAATTTACGATAACCAATTTGGTGGCGAAGTAATAGAAGAAGCTGGTTACTGGCAAATCTTTGTTGGTGGGAAGCTGACTTTTTAATATCTAATAATTTTGACTTTTCTTTAAGCGCGGGCATGTGCAGTACGTTGGTTCCCCGCGCTTTTTTTATTGAGTAGCAGATTTAATAATATCAACCTTATCAGTACGGCCCATCAGCTCATAGGCTTTTAGCCAATCTTTGACATCTCCAAGTGGTATAATACCCAGATGCTTTGAAACTTTATAGGGCAATTTATAATCTTCCCCAAAGTTCTTCACTCCAAAATATCCCATAATATCAAATTTGACTCCCTGATGAGTGACTTGAAAGAAAAAGGAACTTGTATAAATACCTGAATTTTTCAATTGAGTCTGGTTGTAATGTAATAAAGCCGCTTTTGCTTCGCTCTCGGTGCAGTAAAGAACTAAGTCCCAATCGTTAAAATCATGAACGATACCCAAAAAATAAAGTAGTCCGGATCCTCCTAGCGAGAATGGTATTTTATGTTCATTTAGCGATTGGCAGATATCCTTGAGAATTTTAACCTTATGATCAATAGACATGCAGAGTATTTACTGGAATTCCTCAACTGATTCTATTAGAATGAGAGTTCATGAACACTTTTCTAAAGAGCATACTTACTAGTTTTATTTTTTTCTACAGTTTTTCAGGTCACACGCAAATGATCACAACTCTTGCTTCTATTAAAAATGATGGAAAAGAGGTTATTACAACGCGATCTGTACATCTGGATGCTGTTATTGAATCGATTTTGTACTCAAAGCCTCAGCTGAAAGATGTTTTGAAATCTCGCATGGATACAAAACTTATCAGATCTGAATTAGATCGAGTTTTAGTAGAGAGAATTGTATTTTTTGAATCGAAAAGTTTTAATCAAGTACGGCTTTCCAATGAAGAGACAAAAACTGCTATGGCGAAAGTAAAGGCGGCAGTAGCCAAGAATGTGGATTTAAAAGAGTTGTGGGCTTTTTTAACATTGTCAGACTCCGAACTTCAGCAAGTGTTAACAATAAAGTTAACAGCAAAGAAGTTTATTGAGTTTAAAAACAAGTCCTCGTACATTCCAGCTACAGACGCCGAAGCTTTTAGTTACTACCAAAACAATAAGTCTAAATTTAAAGATATGAGTTTTGAGAGCTTGAAAACAAAAATTAAAGAAGAAATCTCAAGAGAGCAATCCGAGCAAAGGCTGAATGATTGGATTGATATACTTAAACGTAAGTATGAAGTAACTCTTATTGCACCAGTATAAGCAGGAGGATTTGATATGAAGCTTTTAGATCCATCACATTTAATGCTTATGGCAGAGATACGAGATATCTACAAAGCATTACCTGACTCAGAAGAGTTTGGCTTAATCTGGACTGATAATATGTTGATAGAGAGTTTAAAATCCCAAGAGGTTTTTGGTCTTTTTGATGAAGAGGGGCTCCTTAAATCATTTTTAATTGTTAAAAAAATAAGTCCAGATATTCACGAAATTCATATGATGATGACACACCCAGAAATTGTGAGGAGAGGCTTTATGGCTCAACTTTTTCAAGCCTGGTTGCAGACATGTGCAAGGCCATGGGAAATCTGGCTTGAGGTTCATGAAAGAAATTTGGCTGCCATTCGGTTTTATGAGAAGCAAGGTTTTCTACTCGACTCTCATAGGGCGAACTATTACCCAGATGGTGGGGCTGCATTGCTTTACTCCCTCAAATGCAATTAAAATGGATTTGACGACCTTTTAGACGCTCAGTTGCAATATCTACAACTTAGCGGTGTCTATAGGGGGGTGGGTATAGCTGGCTTGATTTTACTCATTCTCTTTGGTAGAAATGAGGACTCCAATTTAAGGGATTTAGAACGTGGGCCTTTAAAACTAAGGCCCATTTTTTTTATCTTAAGGAATAAAATCTAAAAAGGGTTATTAATGATTTTAGATGGTTACGAAAAGATCAAAGGCATCGCTCGCGATGTTTGTGAAAAAGAAGGATGCCTTCTTTATGATCTTGAATTTCAATCAGGCTCAAAGGGCCAAGGTCGAAAGCTTTTAGTTTATGTAGATAAAACAAACGGAGTTTCACTTGATGACTGTGAGCGCGTGTCTCGTGGTGTAAGTGAAGCGCTTGATACTCAAGATATTATGCCAGAAGGTGAATATATCCTAGAGGTTTCAAGTCCCGGTTTAGATCGTCCTCTAAAGGAAAGATGGCATTTTGAATCTGCGGTAGGACAGCAGGTGTTTATTCATACAACAGAGTCTTTGGTGCAGCCGTCAGAACCAATACAAAGATTCAAAGTGACGGGAGTTTTAGAGTCTATTGCAGAAAAAAATTTGAGTGTGAAAGCTGATGGGAAAACGTTTCAGATTCCAATCTCAAATATCAAGAAAGCACATATTATTTTTAACTATGACGCCCTTACGGGATCAAATAAAGAATTGAAGAATCATAAAAATTAAGAACAGGAGTGAGTGTGATGTCAGCAGATAATTTTTCAGGACTTACTAGAGTCATTGAACAAATTGGGAAAGAAAAAGGAATTGGTAAGCAAGTAGTGATTGATGCCATTATCCAAGGAATGCTAACAGCGGCCCGTAAGAAATATGGAACTTACAGAGAAATCGAAGCTCAGTATAATGAAGAGACGGGTGAAGTTGAATTATTCGAATTCAAAGAAGTTGTTGAAAAAGAAAAGTTTATTGATGAAGAAGTTGAAATTACAGAAGAAGAGGCACACGAGCTAGATCCTGATTCTGGTATTGGTGATTTTATTGGTATTAAATTAGAAACAAAAGACTTAGGGCGAATTGCAGCTCAAACTGCTCGCCAAATTATCACGCAACAAGTTCGTGATGCAGAAAGAGATATTATCTTTGCAGAATTTGAACAGCGCAAAGGCGAAATTGCTTCTGGTATTGTTAGAAGAGTCGAGCGAAATACAGTTGTTGTGGATCTTGGTAGAACAGAAGCCTACATTCCAATTCGCGAACAAATCCCTGGTGAGAATTACAAACCAGGAGATCGCGTTCAAGGATTTCTTGCAGAAGTTCGCCAGACAACTAAGGGTCCTCAGATTATTATGTCGCGAGCAGATGAACGCTACCTTATGAAACTTTTTGAAGTGGAAGTGCCAGAAATTCATGATGGAATTATTGAGATTAAAGCTGCTGCGCGTGAGCCGGGCTCGAGAGCAAAGATTGCTGTTGCGACATCTGAACCATCTATTGATCCAGTTGGGTCTTGCGTGGGAATGAAAGGAAGTCGTGTTCAGAATATTGTGCAAGAGCTTCAAGGCGAGAAGATTGATATTATTTTATGGGACGAGGAAATTACTCGTTTTGCAGTGAATGCTCTTGCTCCAGCTGAGGTCTCAAAAGTTTTTATTGATGAAAATACAAGACATATGGAAGTTATTGTTCCGGACAATCAGTTGAGTTTGGCGATTGGTAAAAAAGGCCAGAATGTAAGATTAGCTGCTAAACTCACAGGTTGGAAGATCGATATCGTATCTGAAAATGCTTTAGCTCAAAAAACTGCTCAAGCAATTTTCAATTTAACATTGGTTGCTGGTGTAAATGAATCTTTAGCTCAGAATATTTTCCAGGCAGGATATAATACGTTTCAAGAAGTTGCCGCAGCTCAAGTTGCAGATATTCAGATTATCGCAGGGCTTGAGGATGCTGCAAAAGCTGAGAAGTTAATAAAAGACTGTGTAGCAACTCTTAAGAAATATAAAGATTCTGGTGAAGCAATTCCAACAGGTCCGAAGAATCTACAAGATTCTAAAGATGTTGTAAGTGCTGTAGCTAAGTCGCAGGCTGATGAGAGACTAAAAGAAGAATTAGCCCGCTTAAATCAGTCTGAGAATAACAGTTCTGAGGATAAGTAAGGAGTGATTGTGTCGCAATTAAGAGTGTTTGAATTTGCAAAACAAATTGGCATCGAAACATTAAATTTGATGGATAAGCTACGTGAGTGGGAAATTCCTGTGAAGAACCACATGGCGTCTCTAGATGATGCTACTATCGAACTTATCAAGGCAAAGTTAGATGATGAACAGAAGGCAAAGGCCGTTCCTGTAAAGAAAGCAAAAAAGGCTGCAACAAAAAAAACTGCGACTACGACAAAAGCAGCTGCAGTAAAAAAGGCTGCTACTACGAAGGCGGGATCCTCTACGAAAAAGGTAGCTGAAAAAAGGACTGTCATTCGTCGTAAAGCAGAAGATATTTTATTAGCCCAAGAGGCGGAGAAGGCAGCCGCAGAAGAAGCATTGCTTCAACAAGAAGCACAAGATGCTGCAGCAGAGATCGAAGTCCAAGAAAGCCAAAGTGCTACACCTTCTGATCTGGAGGCAACTTCTCAAGAAAAAGTCGCCCCAACAGAAAAAGCAAAGCCGGATACAAAGAGAAATATCATTGGTCGAATGGATTTAACACGTGTTAAGGCTCCTGAGCGTCCTGCCGGGTCAGGATATAATCGAGGTGGACCACGTGGTCCAAGTACGACAGGGCAAAGTGGCATGTCCAGTGGCCCCATGTCTTCAGGTCCTTCTCGTAATCTTCGAACTGGATTCATGCATGCAGTAGATCCAATTTTTGAACAAGAGCATGAAGAAAAACGTAAAAAATTAGAGGAAGAGGAGCTCGAGAAAGAGCGTAAAAGAAAAGCAAAGGCAGAGGAAGATGCTGCCTTACAACGGTTTTCTGCGACTGATTATAGAAAACGCGAAGTTGTATTCCAACAAAAGAAGAAAAGAGTGTTAACTGCAAAAGAAGCTAAAAAAACTCAAATCACGACACCAAAAGCTTTGAAGAGAACAATCAAGGTGGATGGAACAATTCAAGTAGCAGAATTTGCAAAGCAGATGGGGGTTAAGGCGACTCAGATCATCAGTAGGCTCATGAAAGATGGTGTGATGGTCACCTTAAATTCCGAAATTGATTTTGATACAGCATCAATCATTGCTCCAGATTTTAACTTTGAAGTGCAAAATGTGACTCAGTCTGCGGAAGATCTTATTAAGGAAGTTCAAGCAAAAGAAGCGACAAGCGATCTATTTGTTAGAACTCCTGTTGTCACTGTTATGGGTCACGTGGATCATGGTAAAACCTCACTTCTAGATGCAATCAGACAGGCTGATGTTGCCTCTGGAGAAGCCGGTGGAATCACTCAGCATATAGGTGCATACCAAGTTGTTGTTGAGGGTGGACAAGCCATTACTTTTATTGATACTCCAGGTCACGCTGCATTTACAGCAATGAGAGCTCGTGGAGCTAATGTCACGGATATTGTTATCCTTGTCGTAGCAGCTGATGATGGAATGATGCCACAAACAGTTGAGGCTTTAAACCACGCAAAAAGTGCCGGTGTACCAATTATCGTAGCCGTTAACAAAATTGATAAACCTGGGGCCAACCCTGATAAAATAAAACAACAACTTTCGGAGCATGAATTACTTCCGGAAGATTGGGGTGGAACAACTATTTATTGCCAGGTTTCTGCTCTTAAAAAAACAGGGATAAAAGAACTGTTAGAACAAGTTCTTTTGGTTGCAGAGGTTCAAGAACTCAAGGCAAATCCAAACCGCCCGGCAACTGGTATTGTTATCGAAAGCCGTGTAGATAAAGGGCGTGGTGTTGTAGCAACTGTTCTTGTGAAAGATGGAACTCTCGAAAATGCACAGTATATAGTTGCAGGAACATCCTCAGGACGTGTGCGATCTATGCAAAACGATCGCGGAGAGCGACTTGAAAAAGTCGGCCCTGGAGCTCCTGCAGAAATTTTAGGTTTAGATAAGGCGCCTCAGGCGGGTGATGCCTTTGATGTTGTTAGTTCAGAGAAAGTTTCAGAAGAAGTTGTGCAAAAGAGGTTGGCACTAGAGGCAAAAGAAAAAGCAGCTGCATCCGCAGGTAAAATGTCTTTAGAAACTATTTTTGCAAAAATTCAGAACGCAGATGTTAAAGAACTTCCAATTGTTTTGAAAACTGACGTTGCAGGTTCTGCTGAAGCTATAAAAGGTATGCTAGAGAAAACTTCTACTGATGAAGTAAAAATTAAAATTCTTCATACAGCAGTGGGTGGGATTACAGAATCAGACGTGCTATTAGCTCAAACTTCTAAAGGTGTTATAATTGGATTTAATGTTCGGCCAGATAGTGGCGCGCTTTCTTTATCTAAGCAGCGTGGAGTTGAGATTAAATGTTACAGCATCATTTATGAGCTTGTAGATGATATTAAAAAAGCAATGGGTGGATTACTTGCTCCAGAAATTCGAGAGAATACACTTGGGCAAGCTGAGGTACGCCAAACATTTACGGTACCAAAAGCTGGTACTATTGCTGGTTGTATTGTGAAGGACGGAAAAGTCACTCGAAATGCAATGGCGCGATTAATTCGAGAAGGACGTATTATCTATGAAGGAAAACTTTCTTCCTTGAAGCGTTTTAAGGATGATGCGCGTGAAGTAGCAGCTGGTTATGAGTGCGGTATTGGAATTGAAAACTATAATGACATCAAAGTAGGAGACATCATCGAGGCGTTTGAAAAGCAATCAATAGCAAGAGAGTTACAATAACTCTCTTAGTTATGAAGGATGATATATATGGAATCTTATCGTGTACAAAGAGTAGAAAAAGAGATTCGTGAAATTGCATCTTCCTACATTGTGTACAATCTAGGAAGTGAACTTGAGGGATTTGCGACTCTTACTCGCGTTATTTGTTCGCGTGATTTGAAGACTGCAAAAATTCTGGTTCATACTTTTGAAGGTGAAGCGCAAGCTCAGCGGAATGTTTCTAAACTCAAAGAGCACGCTTTTGATATTCAACGCGAAATCAATTCTCAATTGAGAATGAAATATTGTCCTAGGATTCAGTTTCACGTGGATGACAAATACGAAGAGGCATTGCGTGTTCAAGAAGAACTTCGTCGATTAGAGCTCGAAAGAAATCAAGGTAGCAATTAAAATGTCTATGTCTGCAGTTTTACTGGTAGATAAGCCCTCTGGGCCTACAAGCCATGATATCGTTTACTGGGCTCGAAAAGTAACTGGGATTAAAGAGATTGGCCATACTGGAACTTTAGACCCCATCGCATCAGGACTTATGATGTTGGTTATTGGTGAAGCTACAAAATTATCTCAATATTTAATGGATGGTGATAAGGAATACGAAGTTTTAGTTGAGCTGGGCAAGACTTCAAACACCTATGACCGTGAAGGTTCTATTGAAACTACGAATTCGGATATTCCTGATTTTGGAATTATAAAAGAAACAGCTTTAAACTTTAAAGGGTCTCTGAAGCTGCAAGTTCCTGCCTTTTCAGCAGTAAAAGTTGATGGTAAAACTTTAATGGAGCGAGCTCGTAAAAATGAGGACGCCCCAATTGTTATACGAAATATGGATTTTTATGAGGTTGAAATACTCGAGTTTAAATGTCCATTAATGAGAGTTCGTCTGAAATGTAATAAGGGGGCTTACATACGTTCTTGGGTTCACGAGCTAGGGCAAAAGTTAGGGTGTGGGGCCATGGTTAAAGAGTTAAGAAGAACTCAAAACTCTGGTTTTCATGTTCAAGACGCAATCGTACTCTCTAGGCATACCCCAAAAGAACAGGTTTTAAACAGTTCAGCATGGGTGCCTATTGAAAAAAGTTTACTCAACTGGCCTCGCATTCTTTTGAATGCTGAGCAAGAAAAGCGAGTTAGGAATGGGCTCATACCCTCGGAAATTGCAGTGCGAGCACAGAATGCCATATCTCAAAGCCCCTATAATGAGGCTTTTTTGCAAAGTGAAGTCACCCAAAAGTTAACTTGCATAGTTTCTTTAAACTCAACTCAGAAACTACAGTTGAATCGGGTTTTTACGTATTGACTCACTCTATAAATCCTAATAGGTTCAGGTACTTAATAAACTCAAAGGTACGTCTTGCCGTCGTCCTGAGGGTCAACCTAAACCATCCAAGAATTGGATTTTAAGGAGTTCACATGGCATTACTTAAAGAGATAAAATCACAGGTTATGAAAAAATATAGAAGATCTGAGTTAGATACAGGGTCTTCAGAAGTTCAAGTAGCTCTTTTAACAAAAAGAATCGATCAACTAACAGAGCATTTTAAAACTCACAAAAAAGATCACCACGGTCGTAGAGGTCTTATTCATTTAGTTAATCAGAGACGTAAACTTTTAGACTATCTCAAAAAGACAGATACACCAAAGTATGCTCAACTTATTAAAGAGCTCGACATCAGAAAATAATTAAAAAAAATTATTAAAACATAAAGAAAAGAGATTTAAATGGTTAAAGTTACAGGTCAATTTGGAGACCAAACTATTACGTTTGAAACAGGACGTCTTGCAAAACAAGCCGATGGATCTGTTTTAGTAACGTGTGGAAACAACATGGTTTTAGTAACAGCAGTATCATCTCGTAAAGAATCAAACATGGGATTCTTTCCGCTAACTGTTGAGTATCAAGAAAAATTCTATGCAACAGGGAAAATTCCAGGCGGATATTTTAAAAGAGAAGGGCGTCCAACTGAGCTTGCAATCTTGAACGCTCGTTTGATGGATCGTCCAATTCGTCCTATGTTTCCTGAGGGATACAATTATGAAACTCAAGTTGTAGCAACAGTGATGAGTTCAGATGGCTTGTTTCCTGTAGATGTTCTTTCTAGCTTGGGAGCATCAGCGGCGCTACACATTAGTGATATCCCGTTTAATGGTCCAACATGCTCCGTCAGATTAGGGCGCATTGAGGGTCAGCTTGTTGTTAACCCAACGCCAAAACAACTTGAGACATCGGATATGGATTTCGTTGTAGCAGGGACAAAGGTCGGTCTGCTTATGGTTGAGGGCGAGAGCCAATTTGTTTCTGAAGGAGACATGCTTGAAGCTTTGAAGTTTGCTCATAAATCAATGAGCTCGATGTTTCAGGCGATTGATGAGCTTCGTGAAAAAACAGGCGCAAAAGTAAAACGTACTTTTAATGTTATGGCGATTGAAGATGGGCTCAGAAATGAAATGGAATCTTTCTTGAAACCAAAAATTGCAGCTGCACTTAAAATAAGAACCAAGGCTGAGAGATATGAAGCCATGGATACTGCTAAAGACGCTGCAGAGGAAAAATTCTATGCCGGCTTAGAAGGTGAAGCTCTAGCTGTCAGACAAAAAGAACTTTCAAAAACATTTGAAGATCTGAAGTACAGATGTGCTCGTGATATGATTTTAGATGAAAAAATTCGCATTGATGGGCGTGATACAAAAACTGTTCGTCCTATTGCATGTGAAGTTGCTATGTTGCCACGTGCGCATGGCTCTGGTCTCTTTACCCGTGGAGAAACACAAGTTTTAGGAACTGTGACACTTGGAACAAGCAGCGATGAGCAAATGATTGATGCTCTTCACGGAAACGTGACTAAGCGCTTTATGCTCCATTATAACTTTCCTCCATATTCTGTGGGTGAAGTGGGCCGTATGGGTGGACAAAGCAGACGTGAGATTGGTCATGGTTATTTAGCTGAAAGATCTCTTGCTGCAATTATCCCGGATGTCGAAAAATTTCCTTATGCAATTCGTATTGTGAGCGAAGTTCTTGAAAGCAATGGATCTTCCTCAATGGGGACGGTTTGTTCTGGAATGTTAGCAATGCTTGATGCTGGTGTGCCAGTAAAAGGAAACGTTGCCGGAATTGCAATGGGTTTGATTAAGGAAGGCGACAAGGTTGCTGTTCTTACGGATATTCTAGGTGATGAAGATCACTTAGGTGATATGGATTTTAAAGTTGCTGGAACTAAAGATGGAATTACAGCTCTGCAAATGGATATTAAAATAGACTCAGTTAGTTTTGATATTATGCAGACAGCGCTTACACAAGCTAAAGACGGTCGAATACATATTCTAGGTGAGATGGAAAAAGTTATGAGAACAGCGCGTGGCGATGTTTCTGAATTTGCTCCTAGAATTGAAGTTATTCAGGTTAAGCCAGAAAAAGTAAGAGAAGTAATTGGATCTGGTGGTAAAACAATTAAAGAAATTATCGCAAAAACTGGTGCAAAAATTGATATCGAAGATGATGGAACAATTAAAGTTGCATCAACTGATCCAGAAAAGCGAAAACTTGCAATTGAATTGATTAAAGGGATCTGTGAAGGGCCTAAGATTGGAGAGGTCTACACGGGAACAGTTAAGAAAATTGTTGATTTTGGTGCTTTCGTAGAAGTGATGCCAAATAATGAAGGACTTTTACATATTTCAGAAATTGCTCACGATCGTATTCGTAGTGTTACGGATGTTTTAAAAGAAGGCGATAAAGTTGATGTAAAGGTTCTTGATATTGACCGTGCTGGTCGCATTAAGCTTTCAAGAAAAGTATTGCTAGAAAAACAGCAGCACTAAAAAGTAAGGGAATGGGTTGAGCACAGCTCAAGGAATCGAATTTCAAAAAACTACGCTATCGAATGGGGTGAGGATAGTGACCGAAGCCCATCCCCATTCTCATGCCGTATCAGCCGGTATATGGATGTGTGTAGGTTCAAGAGATGAAAAGCCTCAGCATATGGGGCTTGCTCATTTTTTAGAACATCTCGTCTTTAAGGGGACTCGCAAAAGATCTGCCTACCAGCTTGCAAAAGTTATGGAGTCTAGAGGTGGTGATCTTAATGCGTTTACGTCTCGTGAATCTATTTGCTTTCATGCGCTAGCATTACCCAAAGATTTAGAATTAATGTTTGATGTTCTCTTGGATTTGTCTTTTAAAGCAACAATTCCTCAAAAAGATTATGATCTAGAAAGAAAAGTCATTCAGCAAGAGATTGCAATGTATTTTGATAGCCACGAAGAATATATCTTTGATTACTTTTCTGAAAAATCTTATCCAAAGCATCCTATGGGATGGCCAATATTAGGAACTCATCATACGCTTGAGATTATTAAACGAAGTGATGTGATTGATTTCTATAAAAAAATGTTTGTTGGAGAGAATGTTATTGTGGGAGTTTGTGGTCCAGTGCCTCATGAAAAAATTGTTGAGATGTTGCGACCACATTTAGAGAAGTTGAGTTCGAAGACTCCAAAGTTAAATCGGAAAAAACCAAAATACAAAAAGTTTAAAGAGCATATTGTTAGAGACACAGAACAGTCTCATATTTTAATGGGCTTTAATGCTCCTCATATTAAGCATCCCCTCCGATTTGCTTCATATCTTGTGAATACGGCTTTAGGCGGAGGAATGACGTCTTTACTTTATCAACAAATCCGAGAAAAAAAGGGGCTTGCCTATTCGGTTTATAGCTCGATCTCTAATGGTACAGATTCTGGGCAATCTTTGATATATGCAGGCACAGATCCTGATAAAGTTGATAAGGTAAAAGAAATCATTTACGCAAATCTTAAAAAATTAAAGCGCGAAGGATTTAATAAAAATCTTTTAGAAAGATTCAAGACACAAATTACTGGATTCATGATTATAAATGAAGATGATCTTGAGTCTCGAATGACGTCTTTATGCTTAAATGAAATGATTTTTGAAAAATACAGATCCACAGAAGATGTTATTAAATCTATTCAAAATGTAACTGTGGGTGATGTGCGAGATTATATTGATCAGTATTTAGACTTAGATTCTGTTTCAGAATTAACCTTGGGGCCAAAGATAAAATGAGGAGTTACGTATGTCATCTGTACAAAAAGTAGGGTTGCAAATTCAAAAACTAGCGCATTATAGGGGAGATTTACCGAAGTATGAAACTTCTCTTGCGAGTGGTTTTGATGTGAGAGCGCAGATAGATAAAAGCGTTGTTCTAAAGCCAGGTGAAAGAGTTCTGATTCCAACGGGATTGGCGTTTGCAATTCCTCCTGGTTACGAAATTCAAGTTCGCCCCAGAAGTGGTTTGGCTGTTAAAAAGGGGATTTCGATGGTGAATACTCCAGGAACTGTGGATGCAGACTATCGTGGTGAAGTAAAAGTCATCATCATAAATTTAGGTCAGGAAGATGTAGAAATTCAAGATCAAGAGCGTATAGCGCAGTTGGTATTGTGTCCGGTTGTTCAGGCAGACTTTCAAGTAGTTGAGACCTTAGATGCAACGACGCGTGGAGCGGGTGGTTTTGGCTCTACAGGTGTACGCTAAATAGGGTTACAGGAGCCGTTTAAACAATTTAGATTTTTTGTGGAACTTATCTTGAGAGTGACTAAAATTTAATAAATTATTTGTGATAATTTGAATCTGCTTTAAAAATCGAGTTCTTTTTGGATTTGATCTACAGACTGCTCCATTTCTACATCAGTATCTAGATTTTTTCGTGCATCGACAGATTTCTTGGACATACTAATCTGTTGAGCAATCCAGACAGTGAGATAGATGGCAAATAAAGCGCCTACGATGCGGATCATTTTCTTTTTGGGAAATTGGAAGTTTTCAACGAAACCTACTGTCAGGAGCGCTGCTGTAGCCATAAATCCAATGAGTTCAATTGGAGCAATCCATACTTTGAAGAGTCGTAGAATTAAAAATGGAATATGAGATAAGAATACAATTGTGTAGAGTTTTAAAAAAGAGACTTCCGTATTAAAAATAACAAGAAATAAGAAATAAAAAAAACCAGCCCCCAAGAGAGTTGTAACGACACTTGAAACGGGGAAGAAAAAAATTCCTTTAATGAGTATAAACTCTGTGAATTGATCTGATATAAAACCAATAAGGACGCTAAAAAGTATTTGGATAATAACGAGATGGATTAGGCTCCAACTTGGCACATTTTTGAGCGCCAATAGTGGATTTTTAAAATATAAAGCAAAGTAAAGTAGAACAGATTTAATATGACTTGGGCTTGTACTTTGCTGCGTATCCATGTTGATAAATACTTTGTAAGTTGTTTCTAAAAGTGTCCGTCGACTCGTAATCCAAAGTCAACAACGTGTTTTTCTGCATTGCTGCTAGTGAGAGCGTTTTTGAATGTAACTTCTGTTACAAAACCAACCTGTTTTGTGATTTTTGCCTCAATGCCGGCTATCAGCATTGCAAGTGGATTCGTAAACTCTGTTTGAGTTTGAGGAGCTTTAATATCCACATTACGTATCCCAAGACCAACACCAAATCTTCCGTCTACAACTCTGCTGAGTTCTGGTTTGAACATACCAACAAGGTCAAATTCCATGGCTTCCATTTCAGTATTATTCTTGGTGTTTGGGGTAAGGTACGTAAGTTGAACGGTTGAAGAGAAATTTTCAAATAGATCCATGCCAAGAGAGAGTTGGGCTCCTTGAAGAGTCATTTTATCTACAGGAATACCTGCTCCATTGATTTTTGAAGTAGAGTTCACATATCCAAACCCTATGTGAATGGGATGGCTGCTGTAGGACGAGAGAAGAGATGATTGTTTTGAGGAGAGTTCATTGATGATAGAATCGTAGCTTTCATAAGATTCCTCTTCTGCTGCAAGGTTAAGCGAGAAGGTGATTGTTAACACTAGGACTAAAATCATATTTAGATTCTTGGATATGTTCATGAATACTCCTTTGAACTCTAGATCATATTGTAATTCACAAATTAGACCCACAGTAAGTCCAGACTAGTTAGCGATCTCGACATAAGGCTAGGTTGGATGCTTAAAGAGAGAGTTTCTGGTAGAGTATTTGTATGGGTTTCTTGAAATCTGAAATTAAAAAATTCTACTGTGCTTTTTGTAGAACTCAAAGAAGTGTGAGGAATCAGATTCATGTGCAATTTTTTGAGGTTGCGATTTGTCTAGCAGCGAGTCTGATTTTGATGCTGCTATTTTGGCAAAATATAGATTTTAAGTTTGTTGCCATATTTGCCATTCTTATTATTTTCTCAGAGTTCTTTATACAAATAAAACAAAGAATGACTATGACGTGTCCTCACTGTGGATTTGATCCTATTCTTTATAAAAAAAATGTTCAGGCGTGTGTAGAAAAAGTTAAAGCTCACCTCGAGGCTAGAAAAAATAATCCTAGCACTCTACTTTCAAGGCAGCCGAAACTTAACCTGCCTCCAAGGAAGCAGACTCAGAAGCTTGAAAAGAAAATGGCCGCTGTAGTGAGTAGAGCTAATCAAGGAAAGAATCTAGACGTTCGTCTCTGAAATATTGTCTCAAGTTGAGACGTAGCTAGGACGATAAGTGTATGTGGGGGAATTAATATGGCAGCATCATTCAAGGATTTAAAAAGTTTGATTGAAAGTGATTTAATGCAAGGGATAGAATCACGTCAGTCTCTTGAAAACTTAGATAAAATATTTTCAGAGATTATATCTGGTGATTCGCAAGATCTTATTCCAAGCTTGCAGTTGGTAGAGGAGTTTCTGATTCAGTCTCTAGATAGTCATAAAATGTTGAAAAAAGTTTCGTAAAAGGTGACACTCTTTTTATGAAGAGAGTTCTGGTTTTACTCATCAGCTTTCCGTTAGTTATTTTTGCAGCTCAAAATGCTGTTGTAACAACTGATGGTGCAATGGTTTATAGAAAAGCTGATTTTGATGCTCAGGTTATTGGGTACATGAGATCAGGACAGAAGGTGCGCATTTCGTCTAAGGTATTTGGTGGTGCTTTTTATAAAGTTCAATTTAAACAAGGCGTACTAGGCTATATAGCTGATACAGACGTCGAACCTGAGGGACGCTCAAGCTCACAGCCCAGAGGATCTCGTAAAGATATAAAATCAAAAAGCTTCATTGGTAAGACATATCTTGGTATTAATATAGCAAGTTTAAATTTTTCAGAGGTTTTCAATCAATCTTCTGCTAGTGATGATCTTATTTTTTTTGGAGCTAAATTTACAACACCTCTTAAATTTTTAACAGGACCCTTTGTTTTGGATTCGAACGTCCTTTATCACCAAGGATATCCAGGATACTACGATACAACGAATACTCGTGGAGAGTCGGGACGAGTTGCTATTCTAGATGCGAATGTGATGTACTCACTTTTTGAGTCTTCAGGAAGAAGTTTTTGGATGTATTTTGGAGCAGGCCCGCTAATTAGCTACTCATCTTTTGTAGTTGAAATAAATGGATCTAAAAAAGATCTGACTGAGGTTCAGTTTGGTGGATCTATAACAGCAGGAGCCGCTGTACGATTTGGCTCTTTAGCTTTTAAATTTGAACCAAAGTATTTCTTTCTAGAAACCTCCTATTTTGGTTTTCTAGCCTCCCTTCAATTCGAACTCTAAGTGCGCCGCACTTACCGGACGATGGTCCAATAGTTGTAAGAATGTTGTTAGCAGCCATATTTAAAAAAACTAAAATCAAAAATAAAGCAAGTATTTGAAAGGCTTAGTGCTTTTTTTCTCAAGTTGAGATGCTTTTGCTCCGAAACATAATTGATGACGTCTGGAATAATGGCGTAATAGGGGATTGCTATGACATTTATTTTAAAGAAATCTGGGTTTTCATTCATTTTAGCTGTTGGCCTATTTACGATTTTATTTGGATATCAAAACTGCGGAAAAGTAAAGTTTAACAGAGAAGAAAAAGTAGGTCCTGTATGTGAAACAGGGATTACGGATCTCAACGGAGCTTGTTGTGCTCCTGCTCAAGTTGCTTCAGGAGAAAACGGCTGTGGTAATGCATGCGCTTGGCAAGGTCCAAGAAATGTAAGTGCAAGTCCAACAACTTTTAATGGAACAGGGACTGTTTCAGGTGAAGTGACTTTTTCAATTCCAGATAATGATGAGATCGATACAGTTACTTTTGATTTTGATGATGGAAGCCCCGTTGTGACAGTAACGGGTGGAAATCAGGTTGTAAATCACACATTTACTTCAAGTTCTAATCGGCAGTTCCGTGTTCAAGCTGGAATTAAAAAGGTGGGTAGTGATCAATGTGTTCATAATCAGACCATTATGATTATTATCAATACTACGACAAATTGTTTAATCTCAACAGAGTTAAGTGGTGATAATACGGGAGTTGTAGGGGAAGAATTGGATTTCCAAGTTGGAATGTCAAATTGTCCTAATAACGGGTATGCAATTGATTGGCACAAAAACTTTAATCAAGACCAAGTTGTAGATGCAAGTACTGTAAACAATCCAAACATGGTGTTCAGATACGGAGCTCCAGGGCTGTATCGTGTTCGTGCGAGCACGACATTTGAGGGGTTAGCTCTTACAACTGTGTCCGAAAAAGATGTGATCATTTCATGTCCATTTGGTTCTTATGAAGATACATCTGCTAATATATGTATTTGTCATAGTAATAACCAGCAAGTACCTGCAAATGGAGTTTGTCCTTCGTGCGGTACTGGGGCAAATCAAGATCCAACAACGGGAACATGTGTGTGTCCAGTAGGTCAAACATATGATCCAGTACAAATGCGCTGTGAGTGTCCTAGTGGTAATCCTCCCAATGCTGGAGGATCATGTCAAAATCCACAGTGTTCTGTCACAGTAAATGGACAAACAATTACTCGAGAAGAAGGTGGAGTATTAACTCTTCATAGAAGAGACAATGCTGGTGCCACAACTTGTGGATTTACATGTTCTTCGCAGAGTCGTACTTGCCGAGGCGGTCAGTTTGTGAATAGTGCAAATCAGCCTCAACCGTTTGATCCAGGATATATTTATTCTGAAGTAGTAGCCTGTCAGTCTCCATGTGGTACATGTTCTCTTCCGGTTGCTGATGGAACATTAACTGCGAATGCAAATGAAAATAGGACTGTACATCGAAGAGCAACAAGTTCATCTAGTTGTGGATTTACATGTTCAAGTGAAGTTCTCACATGTAATGGTACAAACTTTTTAAACTCTTCAAATCAAGTTGTTTCAAATGGTTCTGCTCTTTACATCAATCAACCTCAATGTACGTCTGCATGTCAGAGATGTACGGTTGTTGGTCACCCAACAATCACTCAAATTGATGTTGGACAACATGTTTCTAAGTACACAACAATTGGAGTCGCATGTACGGCAAATCAATGTGCAGAGCAGAGACTCACATGTACAACAGCTGGCCAAACTCTTCTGTTTAGTTCAGATTACACGCATACAGATCCAGAGGTCTGCCGTAATAACATTCCAACATGCCCGGCTTGTCCTGTTGTAGGTTATCCAGGTCGTACTAGTGTTGCCGCAGGAACAAACCTTGTTGGTTACACGACAACTGGCGCGCCATGTGGTGGAGCATGTTTAGAAGTGAGTCGAGCTTGTCCGGCAACTGGTGGCACAACTCTTACATTTCCTGCGGGAACTTATCCAACTCCAGCATTGTGTAATCCAAACGTGCCAGCGTGTTCGAATCCTCCTGTTGTGATTTACTCTAAAACTTCTGGTGGAAGTGCTTCGACTGCATTTAACTATAATTCTGAGAATATATATGGACGTGTCCTAAACACAGCGAATGGTGATATGGGGTGTTCTTCTGGTAACGTTGCCGATCCATCACATCCTTCATATGCGTCCCCTGGTTCGTCGAATCTTAGTGCGTGTGACAATAACGCAAATTATGTAAGAATTGATACGCATTCATATGCATCTAATAATACAAAGCACTGGGTATATTCTGGTGGAGTTTGGAATTTAAATCCAAGTCCAAACAATATATACACTCCAACCAGCCATAGATTGTATGGACACCAACTGATTATTCCAGGAACTTTTAGATCTTGTGCAAAGAACGCGCAAGGTGAAAGGGGCTGTACAACTATAACAGTTGAGGCCGATGCTCCTGAGATAATTCTGTCAAGAACAGAGGGTGGAGCGGATGTTTCGTCGTTTGATTATCAAACGGATAGTATCTATATGAGAGTGAATAAATTAGCTCCGACAATAAGAGACTATCAAAATATACCAAACTATCGTGGATGTATAGCTGCTGATGCAGATGATCCAAATCACCCAGCACAAAATTTAAACTATTGTAATGTTTCATCTCCTGAAGAGGCGTATGAAGGTTTAATAAGCTCAAGATACATCCCGCTACCTAAAGAAGATTGGGATTGTTTTAATGCGACATCATCACAGAGTGGACGTTGTGTTTATAAAGGGCTACAAAAAATTGGTGGTGGATTTACGAATGTCATTCGTGAAAGTGCATCAGCTGTTCCGGGTCGTTACAAAATGTGTATCTACAACAAGTTCGGTAATAAAATAACGTGTCGTGAATTCAGGATTACAGGAACGATTCCTGTAACAAGTTGTCCGTCTGGGCAGTTTTTAGAAACGCACAGAGATACAGGTGAGCAATTTTGTGCGCGTGCGGGTAGTGTGGATGGGCAGTTTTGTTCGGGAGGTACAACAAACACTTGGGCAGCTTATTCGAATAGATCTAATCGTCCAGACTCTCAGTTTACTTGTCCTGCAGCGGCTCCAACAGAGCCTGTAGATAAAAACTATGCAGATTTGTGGTGGGTCCATCAAGATAGAACAGCAACGATGTTTCATAGAAACTTAGGGATATGCTCAGGCTCTACGGCTTGTGCCATTCTTGCAAACATAGATGTTTATAGAGCTAGTACAAACACATTCTTGTATACAAGAAACATTAGTACGGCAGCAGATGTACAAAGATATTTAGGAAGCACAAAGTGTACGAGTGTTCAAACTGCATTCTCGTGTGCAAGATCTGCGACGTGTCCTAGTTGTCCTGAGGGGCAGACGTGGAATAGATCGACATGCCAGTGTTCGGGTGGGGTCACGATACCTTCAGATTCGATTGATGTATTTACGAGTACCAGTAGTAGTGCGGCTTCTACAAGTCCAGTGCCGAATGGACCTTTTAGTTACAAACAAGATGAGGAGTTTTTTAGCTATGTGAAATTACCGTCTAACGCGACTTCATACAGAGTATGTGTAGGGGCGTGTACATCTGACGCTCAGTTTTCAACGGAGCAGGTGAGTGATCCAAAATATACAGTAACAACGGTAGGAAACTACAAGGTGCTGAGAACACGAAATGCACCAAATAGCTATCCCGTGGGTTCGTATGTATTCCATGTTAAATATGGAACAGCAAGTGATGTGATTACGATTAATGTTACGGCGCCAACTACGCAGACGGCGCAGTACAGATGGGAAAGAAGGGATCGAACTTATGGTCCTGGTTCTGGATGTCACTTAAGTTCGGATCAGGGGAATGCTCAGGTTGAGGTTCAGAGAGGTAATTTAATTCGAACGGGTTCTTGTCCAAATTGTGATTTTACAATGAATGAAACAAATAGACCGTGTAATGCAAGCACAGATGGCGAAACCTTTGTGGTGTATCCAAGTTGTGGTGGCTGGCAGTCCGGAATGGAAGGTTACTCAGGCTATCGCTGCGAGCGCACCGGCGGCTCCTACGGCGAATTCTAAAAAAAAGGTAACAATTACCTTTTTGGGTAACGGCGCATCAAAAACTCTTCTAGATTATAGCTAAAAGAGTTTTTGTTTTTGGGTAATTTGAATTCAGTTCTACGTAGGGCTTTTTGTACTCGATCATCAAGTTCATTCTCAAAAGGTTCATTTAGCCAATCAAGAAAATCATGAGATGTAAAGTCATCAATGTAATCATAGAAACTTTCTGGTGTGTCGTAAATTTTTAAGTTTAGACTATCGTATCGACCATTTTGTCGAGATAGAGTTGAATATTTATACTCTTCAACTCTATCGCAAACACCTGCCTTACACGGATTACGAAATAAATATTTTGTAGCGAGAGCGTAATGCTCGTTTTTTGTTAAAACTGACCAGTGATATTTTCCACCAAAAACATGATTTATTCGAGAGGAGTGATGATTTATTTCCTTTGCGATTTCTCTTTGCGCATACTTAATAATATCGCCAATATTTTTATCGGGCGTACTTGCAATCAAATGATAATGGTTGGACATCAGAACAAACGAGTGAACTCTTAGACCATAGAGATACGATGCATAAGTAAAATATTTGGCAAAAATATTCCAACAAAGGTCCATATGAGCGTAAAAGAACTCTTTATTATTTGTTCTATTCATAATGTGATACGGATATATATCTGTTTTATATAAATTTTTTCGTGGCATTGTAAGAATCTATAAGAGCAAAGTAAGGACCATGCTATAAAGGCCCACCCTAAGCATAACCATAAGAGTCGAACGGTATCCGGGCCCGGCCGTACCAAATAATGCTAAAATAACGCGGCGTTACCCAAAAAGGTAATTGTTACCTTTTTGGAATGGGGATAGAAGCGGGTATGGCGATTGAGGTATTGGCACAGGATGTTGTAAATCAAATTGCGGCAGGGGAAGTTCTCGAGCGCCCATCCAATTTGGTAAAAGAACTTGTAGAAAATTCTATTGATGCGGGTTCCTCTCAAATAGAAATTGATATTGATGATGGTGGCCGGTATCTAAAAATCACAGACAATGGATGCGGAATCTCTAAAGAAGATCTTCCAAAAGCAATTCTTAGACATGCGACAAGTAAAATCTCTAAATTCCATGATCTCTGGAGCTTAGCTAGCTACGGCTTCCGTGGCGAAGCTCTTGCAAGTGTTGCCGCTGTTTCTGAATTAACAATTAAATCTAAATTATCTACCGAATCTAGCTCCTATGTCTTGAAAACAAGTTACGGTGTTTCTAATAACGTATTTGATCAAAGCGGCGAAAATGGAACAACAATCACCGTTGAAAAACTTTTTGAAAATGTACCTGCACGTTTGAAGTTTTTAAAGACAGAAGCTGCCGAAGCCAGTCAAATATTTAAAGTCATCAAAGCGTTTGCTCTCTGTCATCCTCATATTGAATTCAAAGTACGGAATAAAAACATACTTAAATACTTTTACCCAAAAACGAAATCTCTTATTGAAAGAGTTCAAACCGTTCTTGAGCAAGAAACTCTCTATGAGACTCATCAAACCCACGGCAATCAAAGCATACAAGTGCTCTTTTCCTCTCCCAAAGATGTGAACCGTACTGCTCAAAATATTTGGATCTTTGTACAAAAGCGCTGGATACAAGACAGAGCTCTTCAGAAAGCAATTATGGATGCATATCAAAACTTACTAATGCATGGAGAATATCCAAGTTGTGTTTTATTTTTAGACTGCGATCCACAAACAATTGACGTCAATATTCACCCCACAAAATCTCAGGTAAAATTCCAGGATCCGTCTCAAGCTTTTAGAAGTGTTTATCACACATTAAGAGATGCTCTCGAAAAAGGTCCTTGGTTAAAGAGTTTGTTTGATTTACCTCAGGAAGAACAATCGGCCAATCAAGTTCCATTTCTGCCGTCGGATATCTCAAGCACTAGTTCTATTCAAAATGCAGTTGAAAGTTTCGCCAAAAACTACCAGATGCAGGACAGTTTTCAAGAATCTCATTTTCAAATGGCGCAATTCAAAACAAAAGAAATTGTGCCTTACGCAAAACCCTCCACCCTTGTTCAAAAAATATCGGAACAGAGGGTCGAAAACAACTCCACTCCAACAATTCAGAATGTAAATCTAGAGCCCCTATGGGGTTCTCTACAAGTTCTAGGTCAGTTGAATCAAACTTATATCCTGGCCCAGTCTCGTCAATCTCTATTCCTCATTGATCAGCATGCTTCTCATGAGCGAGTTATGTTTGAAAAGTTAAACTCGTCATGGAGAGAACAAAAGTTTGAGATCCAAAGTTATCTACTTCCGCTATCTTTAGATCTCTCGCCGGAAAAAATTGAGGCACTCATTAAAAATAAAGATGAATTTACAAGGATTGGTATTGAGCTGGAGCAATCAAGTCCTGAGTCCATTTCTATTTATTCAGCACCGTCTTTTATTAAAGAATTTGCCATCGTAGAGGCTCTTATAAAAATGTCTCAAGATCTTTTAGATTTAGGTGGAGCATTTCAAATTCAAAAAAAGATCACAGATATCTTTGCTACGATGGCTTGCCATTCTGCAATCCGGGCAGGCCAAGCTCTCTCCTCCGAAGAAATGAAAGAGCTTTTGGTGAGTATGGACGCTTTTCCACTTTCAAGTTTTTGCCCACATGGACGTCCGGTCTTTAAACAAATAACATTCTTAGAACTTGATCGTGATTTTGGTAGAATAGTCTAATGAAATCACGGCTTGTATTTATTATTGGTCCAACTGCTTCAGGTAAGACAGATTTAGCTATTCAAAGTTCTTTAAAAACTCAAAGTGAAATTATCAATGCAGATAGTGTGCAAGTTTTTGAAGGATTAGATATTGGATCTGCTAAACCCACCCCTGACGAACTTCGCACAGTCAAGCATCACTTGGTTGGTCATATTCCAAAAGGACAAGATTACACTTCTGGAGAGTTTCGAAAAGACGTACTAAAAATACTCGATACAAATCCAAATAAAAACTTTATTATTGTAGGAGGAAGTGGGTTTTATCTTAAAGGCTTAACACATGGTTTATTTGAAATTCCAGATGTGCCAGAAGACATTCATTTGGCTGTTCGTAAAGAGATGCCCGAGCAACTTTATCAAGAACTTCTAAGAGTTGACCCTCAATCTGCACAGGTCATAAATCCAAATGATACTTATCGTATTCAAAGGGCAATTGAAGTTTTTCGAGCATTTCAAAAGCCACTTTCTCAGTTTAAAAATGAGTTTAAAAGACAAGAGCTGCCATTTGAGTATATCAAAATTGGGCTTAAAATATCTCGCGATGATTTACGAGTTCGAGTCCGTCAAAGAGTCGTAAAGATGATAGAACGGGGCCTTATTGAGGAAACAAGTCGCCTTATTCAAGACGGTTTTGAGAATTGGAAGGCTCTTATGAGTGTTGGATATAAAGAAACTGTTGAATATCTTAAGGGACATATAAGTCGAGACGATCTTGTAGATGAAATTACAAAAAATACTATGGGTCTTGCTAAGCGGCAGATGACTTGGTTCCGCAAAGATTTGGAGATTGAATGGTTTGAGGCTTTAGAAGACCAGCAATTGGCTCTTGCCAGAGTACAAAATTTTCTTAGTCAACAATCCTAAATTCGAATCGACCTACAAACGCTTGAATTGTTGAGCTGAATCAGCAAAAATAAAAGAGTCCTAATCTCATTGAGATTGCATCAATATGGATTTTGAGAAAAGGACGTTTTCAAATATTTTTGAGGTGATTATGCTCAGTATGACATGTTTTGGGTATGCTTCCCAAAAAACAGATTTTGGCTACCTAGAAGTTTCAATTAAGAGTGTGAATGGTCGATTTCTGGAGTTAAGGACTCATTTGCCAGCTGAGTTTTACAAATATGAAACAGATTTAAAGAAGAAGGTCTCTACTGTTTTTCAAAGAGGAACCGTATCTGTTTATGTCAATCGTAAGAAGGATCATAAACATGCAAAAGCAAATGTTATTGTGAGAGAAGATTTAGCAAAATCTTTTTTAAAATCTATAGATCAACTTTCAAAAAATTTAAAAATTCCAAATAATGTGAGTTTTGATAGGATCTTGCAATTACCTCAGGTTTTTGTTGTAGAAGAAGACTCTAGCGTCACAAAATCAGAAGAAAAAATATTATTTAAACTTTTAAGCGAAGCCCTTCTGAAGGCAAAAGTGGAAAAAGTAAGAGAAGGTACTGCTCTTAAAAAAGATATTCTTGGTCATTTATCAACTCTCAAGAATCTTTTAAAAAATACAAGACAGGTATCGATTAAGCATCACAAAAATCTTAAATCCTTGATGGATATTAAAGTTCAAAAAGTAGACAGTGTTACGGATGTAGTCGACCAAAGGCTAGCTCAAAACATAGTAGATCAAATGGAGCGTTCTGATATTGCTGAGGAGATTACACGCTTTTCCGAGCATATACGTTCTATTGAAAAGCTTATTCATGTTGATAAATATGTAGGCAAAAAACTTGAGTTTTATACTCAAGAACTGCTAAGAGAGATGAACACTATTGGATCAAAGTCTCAGATAGTGAAAATTACAGAAAATGTGGTAGAATCTAAATCATTGATTGAAAAAATCAGAGAGCAGATACAAAACGTAGAGTAAGAAGTATCCAACGGATGTTGAAAGGCAGCGAGATTGAAGCGAGATAAACTGTTCATAGTTTCGGCCCCAAGTGGAGCTGGTAAATCCAGTTTATGTGAACGCGCGCTCAAAGATTTTCCTGAACTTGAAGATATCATTACATCTACAACCCGTCAGATGCGCCCCGGAGAGGGCCCCGGAAATCCCTATCATTTTGTTACGGTTGAGAAGTTTTTAGAGCTCAAAAGAAACGGTTATTTTATTGAAACTGCCCTAGTTCATAATAATCACTACGGGACACCGGCTCATATCTTTCAAGATGCGTGGAGTAGGGGGAAGTTTTTAATTATGGACGTTGATGTGCAGGGAGCTGCTACGTTTCGTAAATTTTTCCCTAATGCTGTGTATATCTTTATTAAACCCCCTAATATTGACGAATTGCGCAAGAGACTGGAGAAGCGAGATGGGGCTCATTCAAAAGACCTCTCTGTACGTCTTCAAAACGCTATAAAGGAGCTAGAATTAGCTCCGCTGTATGAGTATCAGATTGTAAATGACAGTTTTGATAGGGCCTATTCGGAGTTTCGTGAGATTATTCGCACAACTATTCAAAATAACTCATAAATACCCCCTATAGCTTCTAAATTCCCCTTTCAATTTGTCTCAAAATCATGCATAAATACTAGATTCATAAACCTCGGAGGAAGTGTGGCTAGAATTACGGTAGAAGATTGTTTAGAGACTGTACCAAACAGATTTGCGCTTGTTATGTTAGTGGCTAAAAGAACAAAGCAGCTGATGAAGGGTGTAACGGCTACGGTGACAGCAAAGAACAATAAAAAAGTAGTTCAATCGCTACGTGAAGTTGCAGCTGGGTATGTGCGATACGATGGAATCGATGCAGCTCGCGCAGAACACGAAATTTCTGCAGACTTAAAAAAATAAGACTCCCTCTCATTTTGATACAGAAGTTTTTCGTGTTACGGACCGATAAACTTCTAGGGACAAAGAGAGTCCCTAAGGCATAAATCATGATCGAGAACGCAGCGCTACTGGAAGATGAAGACAGGATCAAACCAGTTAATTCCGTTGAGGATTTACTAGAGCGCATCTCCGCCTACTACCCAAACGCAGATTTAGATTTTATTCGAAGAGCATATGAGCTGAGTGAAAAAGCCCACCAAGGACAAATTCGCAGGAGTGGAGAAGCCTATATTTTTCACCCACTTTCTGTTGCAGGAATTCTCACGGAGCTAAAGCTTGATCTTGCAACGGTTGCGACAGGCCTACTGCACGATACGGTCGAAGACACATCAGTTACTCTCAAAGACATTGAAACTCAGTTTGGAAAAAATGTTGCTTTACTTGTAGATGGTGTAACCAAAATTTCCCAGATGAGTTTTAAGAACACTCATGCAAAGCAAGCGGAAAATATCCGTAAAATGATAGTAGCCATGGGAAAAGACATCCGCGTTATTCTCGTTAAGCTAGCAGACAGACTTCATAATATGAGAACGCTTAATCATATGCCTTACCATAAGCAGGCTGTGATAGCAGAAGAGACCTTAGAAATTTATGCGCCTCTTGCTCACAGGCTAGGTATTAGTGCTTGGAAAATTGAGTTAGAGGATTTATCTCTCCGCTATTTAAAACCAGACATTTATTATTCATTAGCTCAAAAGGTTGCTCGTAAAAAGAAAGAGCGCGAAAAGTACATTGATGATGTAAAGGATATTTTATTAAAAGAAATGAAAGCTGCCTCTTTACCTTGTGAGATTCAAGGGCGTCCCAAACATCTGTACTCTATCTATAAAAAAATGCTCGAAAGAAATATTGAGTTTGAACAGGTTCACGATATTTTAGCATTTCGAATTATAGTAGAGAACGTAGCTCAGTGCTATGAGGCTTTAGGGCTCGTTCACAGCATGTATAAGCCTATTCCCGGGCGCTTTAAAGATTACATCGCAATGGCAAAGACCAATAACTACCAATCCCTTCATACAACGGTGATTGGCCCAGATGCTGAAAGAATTGAAATTCAAATTCGCACCAAAGATATGCACGATGTAGCAGAGCGGGGGATTGCAGCCCACTGGAATTATAAAGTTGGCGGTGAGGCAGAGAATACAACCATTCAAAAATTTAATTGGCTGAAAGATATTTTGAATTTGCAGCAATCTGTTGGAGATTCAAGTGAGTTCCTCGAAAACGTCAAAACAGACTTATTTGATCAAGAACTCTATGTATTCACTCCTCAAGGGCACGTTCATGAGCTTCCAGAAGGTGCAACACCTTTAGATTTTGCGTACTCAATTCATACGGATTTAGGACACAAAACCTATGGTGCAAAAGTAGATGGGCGTATTGTGCCGTTGAAGCACAAACTCAAAAACGGAGATACTGTTGAGATTTTAACATCTCCCAATCAAAAGCCATCAAAAGACTGGCTCAAGATGTGTATCACCTCACGTGCGCAGTCAAAAATTCGAAGCTATATTCGCAGTGAAGAAAGAAAGCGTGCAATTGAAATTGGTAAAGATCTAGTAGAAAAAGCTTTGCGTGCAAATAGCCTTTCTCCTGATAAGTATTTAAAAGGACAAAATTTAGAAAAGATTCTGCAGACCATTAAGCTTCAAGAAATCGAAGAAGTTTTTATGCAGGTCGGGTATGGAAAACTCCTTACAAGTGCAGTGACAGATATTTTTGTAGAGAAGAATCAAGCAGAGATTCAACAAAAAGAGCAAGATACGTTTATTCAGAAGGTCTTTAAGAGTGCTGCAAATAAAAAACGATCCGACTCTCTTGTCATTGTGGATGGAATGCACGATCTTTTAGTTCGTTATGGAAAATGTTGTCAGCCAATTCCTGGAGATCCAATTATAGGGTTTATTTCACGTGGCCGAGGGGTGACAATTCACAGAGCCTCTTGTTCAAAAGTATTTGCAACAGATATGGACCGAAGGGTTGATGTTTCTTGGAATACTCACTCCGACTCTGGAGGTATGACAAAAATTCGAATTGTGTGTCAGGATTCTCCTGGGCTACTTCAAAAGTTGTCGGAACCTTTTGCAAATAGTGGTGTAAATATCTACAACGCAAAAATTAGAACGAATAAAGACCAAAAAGCGATTTGTATTTTTGATGTGAAAGTTCGCAATACCAACGAGCTGATGCAAGTGATTCAAGGTTTGCAAAAGATCAAAGGTGTTATTAAAGTGGATCGTGTGAGTGGGATTTAATTCTATTATTCACTTAGGATTCTGCCTGCAAGTGTAATAACATTACTAATGTATTCTGGCTTTAAATTTTCGTGGACTAAGGACGACTCAAAGATTTTTCTGAATTCGATCATGAGCTCTTGTTTTTGGTTGAGAGTTAGATCTTTCAGTCTAGTGCTATATAAGATTCCCATTGCTAAATGATAATCAATAGGTTCAAAGCCTGAAGGCTTCCAGCTCCCAATCTCATAGGCATTCATTAGGTGGAGCGCATACATTCCATCTTGTCGCGCTTTCGAGTTTTTCCAACCCCAACCAAGTTTACGCGGCATATTTTTTAATAGTAATATTGAATCTGCCCAAGGCATGCTTTGTTTAGTGGTAGATTTAAGAAGATTCTGTAAATTTGAAAGATAAGCATCCCCCTTATTGAGTGCCACAAACTCTTGGATACGAATAGATGCCGTAACTTCTTCTGTCTTGTCTTCAGCCTCTAAGCGAGCATTTTCTGTGTTCGGCTGAGTTAGTGCTTGAAAGTGTTTTTTGTGCATCATAGAGACCGCGTTATAAGTGATATCTATGGTCATACTCATTCTATTAACTTCCGATTGTGCTAACCTCATTCGGCCTTCAAAAGCCATAATAAGCGCATCTATCAAGCCTAGCTGTGTGCGCAGAGAGTTTAATTTTTCAACAAGTGCTCGTGTAACTTGGGCAAGTTCTCTTGCATCCAGATTTGGGATTTGGTGCATTTTTAAAAACACACTATCTAAGAATGCTAAATCGGATTTTAAAATTTCACGGGCATTTCTAATTTCTAAGAGATCTTCTGTTGTAGTTCTTAATGTTTCTAAGAGTTTTTGTTTGAGATATTCTGAATCAGCTTTCGCTTGAATAGCAGCTTGAGCAAAACCTTTTAAGTCGGCGTCCATATGACTAGCACGTGTGAACGGCCAATATCCTCCTTTGGTCGGCTTGTATGATTGGATGGCTTCTAAATTCTCTGTGAGTTTATCGAGTGCTTTAGAAAATAACTCAAGGACTTGGGCCTCAGGAGAGATGCTAAACTTGGAAAGCACAGCATTCACATGGGAGTTTGATTCTGCCATGATATGCTGGAGGTATTGAACAATCCAAAAGACATTCTCTACGCGGTCACTTAAATAGGGGCGAATGACTTGCAAAGCTTGGTCCGATCGTATTTGAATATCATTGGCAGATAGGGGGATAAGAGTTTGATTGGGTTTTCTATAAGCTTGAATTTGTTGTGAGCTTTCTAAAAAGTAGGAAGCACACTCATCGGAAGAGTGTGCTAGCCATGAAAAAAAGATGAGAAGGAAGATCGCAAGACGTTTCATGCCCACAATTAGGATATTAATTATTTAGGTCCATTAGAATCAGTTCGGTTGCTTTCATCAACTAATCTCAAAATAACATCTTGTGCGGCTACTCCAACGGCCTCTTTATCTGATGAAATCAGGTGTTGTGAGAATACCTCTGCCATTTGTCGGTTGGATTCTTCCAGCTTTTGACCAATTTCAATATCTCTTTGTGTTCTTGTTTCTCTTTCGTGCGCAAGCCTTTCAAGAAGGCCCCCTAGTACTTCCGGACGAATTGTAGGCTGCCCAGCAACTTCATAAAAGAGTTTATTAGCTTCTTGAACCTGAATACCTATTTGAGCGATAGCCTGATTTGTAAGATTTTTGATTTCCATATGTCGAGCTGCGGCCTGCTTTGCTTGAATAGCTGTTGCGGTAATTGTTGTACTCACTGTAATAGCCGGAACCGCTACGTTTCTGAGGTTATTCGCATCTTCAATAAGTCTATTGTTAAGGTGAACAACTTGTCCGATAGCTTCTTGGGCTGCCGTTAAAACTCCGTAAAGCCCCATTTTATCACTGAGGAGTCTTTGTAGTCGTGGCATCACTTCACTTTTAAGAGACATCGCCGCAAAAGAGTCTGTTTTTTCTAGTTCAATAATTTGCAATTTGAGCTCGTCGGCTAATAACTTAAGAGAGATTATTTCTTGTCCTAAAAGCTGAGCTTCCTCTGCTGATTTTTGTCTTAGATCAAGCAAGATATCAATATTGTTATTAAGTAGAGCCACATCACCTACAAGAGATGTATCAACCTCTTGAATTTTTCTTTTAAGAGTTTCAAACTGTTTTGCGTATGCCGCAGATATTTTTTTACCTACACCAAATGGAAGTTTTGAGAGAGCTGTTACAACCCCTCTTCTTTTTGAAGTAATTGCTCCAAGGTCTCTGAGTGTTGCAGTTAAGTTATCTAAGCTAGCGCTAATATTATTATGAGATTGTAGAACTTGTGTGTCAGCTCCCTTTTTAGGAACTAAAGATCCGCCTCTAGTTGATTCTAGTTGTACTTTTTCAAACAGCTGACCTGTTTGCTCGAGCACAGGATTATTAGCGATAAATCTTGCGACACGTTGAGAGGTTTGTTCCATTTGTGTAATGGATGTTTGTGCGGCCGCATGAGAAAGTTGTTCTGGATCCGTAACGATATCGCGAATTTCGGAGGACATTTTGCTTACGGCATCATTTGCTTGAGCAATGCGCTTTGAGCTTGTGCGTATTTTCATTCCCGATACGTCCATCACAACGAGTCTGTTATTTAAACGCTCAAAATATCTTGAACATTCATCCGCAAATAATGATTGTGAAAAAATAAAAAGAACCAACACGATAAGTGTTTTCATAGATAAACCCTCTTTCTTTTAACAAGATGTGTTTATCGCATTTCGTTATAAATGGATATATTTCTCATGCTGGATGGAAACTTTTGGAATTATTCGTGAAATGTTTTTCCTGCTGATTGCACTGCAGGAAAAGTTTGTAAAATTGAAAGTACTAATTACAAGCTTGATCGAGCTCAAGAGCAATAGATTCGATAAGGGCTTTGAAACTTTCTCTCTCTCTGCCGCACATTTCGAAAGTGTCACCACAGCCAGATGTGAGCTTTCCAAATTCATAAAGAATGTTGTCTGAGCTAACAAGAAAATAAGGGTAGACGAATTGTAGGGTACACATCATTCCCTCTGGGATATCTGCTTCATAAAAGCAAATCTGTGAGTTTTCAATAGAGTCATTTAATTGGCTTAAAAGAGATCTACTTAGGGAGCAGTCTGCTTGCTCTGGGGTCGACTCTGGATTCTCATAGTGGCTCTTCTCAATGCGGCCATTAGAATGGATCCAGTATAGAATAGGCCCCCTGCCTTGATCTTGTGGATCTAAGTGGCCTAATACGCGAACAGGCTCATTAGTTTGTATTTTTCCTATAACTGTGACTTTATCTTTTTGAGGAATTGAGGAGTTTTGAATCTTGCCACAGTTTTGAAAGAAAATCGTTAAAGCAGAAATAAGCACTCCCATAAAGATGACCTGAGACTTATAGGCATTCTGATTAAATGACTTTTTCTTTCTCATTGTGAAATTCCCTCTTAGTATTGTATCGGTTTGAGACGCTCTAAACTTAAAGTCTTTTTTTGATATGTAACTATTTGATAAAACTCATGAAAACAAACAACCTACTCTTAGCTTTTCAGGACCTTTGTCCGATATCAATATATGGGATCTGACAAAAGAATCAAATATAGGTTCTACAGGCGTTGCCATGTCTGCGGACATATTTCAAAAGACAATCTAGAAATCTTGCAGTGCCATCACTGCAATAAGCACTTTGCAAAATATTTTTTCTGTGATGATTTTCAACAATTTCTTAAAGCAGATGGAACTAATTATATCAAAGCCAGGGCACGAAAAGCGCGCCCCCTAATTGGTATTTCATTTGTTTGGAAATCTCGCGTTCCTAATTAGTTGAAATATCTGCCTCAGAGTTGAGTCTGTCAAATATAGCATTTACGAGTTTATCAAAAAGCTCCACTGTTGATTTTGTATTAGAATTTTCACTCACATACTTTGCAAAAACATAGCTGAAGGCCGCACGAATATAAGCCTCTTCCTGTAGGGAGTAGGGCTCTGTGGTGCGTTCTAAAAGCAAAAGCATATTCAAAATATGAAAACTGTAGGCATTCGAATTAGTTGTATCTAATTTGTAGAACTTCAATATTTTATCAATCTGATGAACAGGATATGTGAGCTGTGAAAGCACTTCAGGTGGACGCCCGAGCATGAGTAAAAAATCTGCCTTATTAAAATAAAATCCTACCTTCGTTAGGTCTGCAATCCTATTGAAATAAAATTCGTTTGAAACGGCAGCAAAGAATAGTTTTTTTAAAATCGGAGAAACTTGATCTAAATAATTTTGTGCCACAGCTGTAACTTCTGGAGCAGCAGTGCGAGTCTGTGATTCTAAATCAATTTTGCGATCCAAAATTTTAAGTTCTTTGATGAGTGCTTGACGCTGAATATATCCAGGAGGATTGGATGCAAGAACATCAAATGCTTTCAGAACCTCCGCGGTCCATCCACTGGAAAAACCTCTTCTTTTGATAAGAGCCTCTTGGTCTTTAGTTAAAAGATTTTTAAAAAATTGAGAGATGAGAGGGTCTGTAATTGGAGATTGTAATTGCGCAATTTGTCCAAGAATGAAATCCACTTCAAAGCTAATAACGCTTGTGCTGTTTGATCTAAAATCTCTTCCAATTATACTTTCATATTTCTTCACAAAATACCCACCCCAATTTGTCTCAGATACCTTGCTGTTTGTTGAATCAAGAGGGAGTCTGTTAGCAATATAAATCAAAGAGGGAAGAGAAACAGCAGGATGTCTGTCAAGATACTGTCTTAATTTTACGATATTGAAGCCGTCTAAGTCTTGCAGTAACTTATCCATAACATCTTTGATGGATTGATTCACTTGGGCTTCTAATTCTGATGCTCTAACTTGGATTTGCTCTAATTGTCTACGAGCAATAGCCTGTTGAGCCTCACGCTCTTTTCGGGCTCTCAGGTACACAATCCCATCCGGGTGTCTCATAAAATGAGTTACGAGTTCGGAAAAATCAGATTCTGTGGTGGCTCTGTCTTGTGCTGTCTGCTTTAAAACTGTTTCTTTGTGATAGCTCGAGGATTTAAATAAAAGATGAATACGCTCTTGTGCTAAATTGTAGAGATTTACATCAGTATTAAGGGTTCGAAGTCTTTGAACAATATTAAGAGGGATTTGAACAGTGTAGAAGGAGTTTGAATCAAGTTTAGCAAGTCCATAGGCATCAAGGTGAGCTCTGAGTAGTGGAGTTACTGACGTTTT
>CAUJDY010000086.1 GCA_963169805.1 Bdellovibrionota bacterium
AAAATTGGCGGGGTGGACGGGACTCGAACCCGCGGCCTCCGCCGTGACAGGGCGGCGTTATAACCAAATTAACTACCACCCCGCATAGAATGGTTTTGGTTCAAACCGGAAACAAGTTTATACAACCAAGCTAAAAAACAGTTCAAGGGTTTTATTTAGAAGCTTTCTTGCTGCGTCATGTTGCTCAAAAAGAGAACAGATATTCATGACTTATTTGCGCAGCAAGCTTTGCTGTTCTCTGGTCTACGTCTAGAGCAGGGGATGTCTCATAAATTCCTAAAATCCTTACATCTAAGCGCTTTAAAAGGACCTTTAAAACCGGTAAGAAATCTCGTGGAGTGAGCCCCGTTCCAAACACCTGACTACATCCTGGAGCGTAGGCGCTGCTAAAAACATCCATATCTACACTCAAAAAAGTAGGTCGCTTTTTCAAAATACTTGGCTCTAAGAACTCTAGCATTTTTTGTGTATAGTTTTGCCCACTCATCGAGAGTTCTTCATACAAAAGCACTCTTGCACCTTTGCTAAGAGCCCACTCGTAGTGAAACGAACTATTACACTGAGACTGCATTCCAATCTCAAGGAGATCAAAGTTTTTATAGTTTTCTAAAAGCCTCCAAAATGGAGTTCCGCTTGTGATTTTTTCATTTTTAATAGGTCTTACATCAAGATGAGCATCAAAATTAATGATGAGCGGCTTTTCTTTTGCGTTTTGGCAGGTTTCTAAAAATGCAGCACCATCCGGAAACCCGTAATCGTGCCCACCGCCCAAGGCCAACACCTTAGAGGTTTTTAAAAGCTCCTGCACGGCTTGTTGAGCCAGCTCGTGGCGCTTTATAAGGCTACCAGAGCTTTCTAAATTTCCAACGTCTTGAATTTGTAGGCTTGTGGGACGCAGCATAGGCAAAGTCATTTTGTACAGAGCTCTGCGGATTTCAGTGGGGCCCATACGTGCTCCAACGCGCCCTCCATTATTGGCAATACCTTCATCGTCGGCATAACCAATTACGCTCAGACAAGATTTTGCCCCTGTATTTACAAACTCCCCAACGCGAGGATCTTGAGGATCATTCTTAGAAAATAATAAATCTTTTGAAACAGGAGTTAGAAATTCCATCAGAGCTCTCGTATGTAGAGGTGTTGTTCTAATGTTTTAAAGTTATCTGTTAAGCGTGTCTTGAGTTCTGTAGAGACTTGAGAAATACGGGTGAGGTTGAGGCCCACCTGTGTCAGAAGTTTTCTTCCGTTTTCCATATCTGCAGAATGAATGATCTCTGGTGCTGCGCCTTTTTTTCCCATGTTATGATAATTCTCAAGTGGGACAGCTAAGCCCATCGTTGTATAATTGAACTGCGAAAATGCAGTTGCCTCACAAGAGCCTCCATCCATGATCCTCTTTTGAAATTTAAAAGTTGGGTCTTTGGCTTTAAGTTCTTGTGCAATTTTTGAAATAAAAAGTGAAAATTTAGAATCAAATAAAGTAGAAGCATCTCCTAAACGGATAACAGGTCCTTCTCCTAAAAGCGCTCCAGGAAGAGTTTTTGAGGCTTCAAGAGAAATCACATGCATGCTCTGTGGAAGTACTTTTTTCTTTAGTAAGTGCAAGCATCCTACAAAACC
This sequence comes from Bdellovibrionota bacterium, assembly GCA_963169805.1. Classification (GTDB taxonomy): domain Bacteria; phylum Bdellovibrionota; class Bdellovibrionia; order Bdellovibrionales; family JAEYZS01; genus CAUJDY01. The sequence goes on from CAUJDY010000086.1 coordinate 1,621, forward strand.
TACTTCTTCTGCACGAGTAAAAACAGCAACTACATTTTTTGATTTTTTACGAAGATCAATCAAAGCGCCAAGAGCCATCACACACCCTGCAAGGTCATCTGCGGCCTTTGTTATAATTTTGCTGGTTTTTAATTTAAATCCTGCAAAATCAAATGCGCCAAAATAATCTCCTGGCATCAGTAGTTTCTTGAACTTAATTTCAAACTCAATACCTTCCCGGTGATTACCAGGTTCAAATGCTGTAATCACCCCCGAATATTTTTTGGAGGGGCTATGAAAGTTGTGTGCTGCTACTGGGCTCCCAACCATTTGTGTGAGAGGACCACCCCCCATCCATATGGCCGTGATTTTTTGTGCAGGCTCAAGAAGGGTGAAGTGAAAACCCGGATGATCTGTATGAGCCACAAATGCAATTCCGTTTTTAGGTAGACTTCTCTGGCTTTTTGCGCCGGCAATGAGATTTCCTGCGCTATCAAAAAAATAAGAGATTTTGTGTTTTTTTAAGAGACCTTCAATTTCTCTTAGAACATATTTTTCATGAAAAGGAGATGTTGGAATTTCAAAAAGTTTTTTTGCAAGTTGTAGTGTGTCCATAAGGGGGAGTATAGGAGGGGGAAACTGCTTTGTCCATGAGAGTTTAGGTAGACAAAATGCAGCCAGATTCGTACTATGGCCGCAAGAAATGGGTTAAGGAGCAAGTTGCATGGCGCATATACAGCATTCCGTCGTTATTCCAGTTGCAAGAAAAGATTTATTTGAATTTATATCTGACTACAAAAAAAGAACACGATTAATGCCACCGGATTTGAGCTTAGAGTTAACATCTATTCCACTTGAACTTAAAAAAGGTGCCGAGCATGACTTTAAAATTTCTCGTTGGGGTTTAAATTATTCTTTTACACTTTTAGTTGAAAACGTAGAGCCCGGTGAGAGCTTTACAGAAAGATCTCAATTTGGAGTTTTTGAGGAGTGGGTCAATACATTTAAACTCGAAGACCATGGGGAAAATTCAACTCTTCTCACAAACATCATTGATTATAAATTACCACTTGGAGTGGTTGGAACTTTGATGGACGATCTTTGGATGAAAAATGATATGTCTCGAATCTTGACCTTTGCTCATAAAAAATTAAAAAGTTTCTTCGAATAACTTATTCTAAGAAGCTGCTCTACGAGGCGACAAGCTCTGAGGCACACGGAGTGTACATTTAGTACATGAGTATGGCGAAGAGCGCAGTCAACAAAGTAGAGGAGTTTCTTAGAAAAAAAGCCTGGCTTTTTAGGGCCAGGCTTTAGATTAACCAACCGGATTCATAATGGCTTACTTAATCAGTGTAGCTAGGGTTTTGGTGGGGGTCAAAGTGAGTTCTTAAAAAAAATGAACCTAGACTTTAGTTAGATGTATATTGATTTTAAACTAAAGTTGTTTAATAGCCCAGTGGGCAATTTCTGAAAGTTCTTCTTGTTCCTTTAAAAATTGAATCAGGGGTTTTAAGCTTCTCATGTTGTAGTGAACGGCTACCAAAATAGCATTTCTTTTGTGAGCCCAGGGTTTTGCCCTTAAAAGAGGCGTTCCTGCAAAAGCCATTTTTAGCTGGTCTGGCGTTGCCGTGAGAATCCATTTGAGCTCATCTTTTAACAAATCAAGATCGGGGATTGTGGCAGGGGCGAGCTCTTGCTGCATCTCTGTTTTATAAATTTTTTGATTCCACGGGCAAACTGTTTGGCAGAGATCACATCCAAAATACCAACCTTCAAGTTTATTTCGGAGAGCTTGAGGGGGATTGGTCTTAGCTTCAATGGTCCAGTAAGAGATGCATTTATTCGCATCTAAAATTCTTGGTTCTACAAGAGCCTGTGTGGGGCAAATATCTATGCAGCGAGTGCAAGTTCCGCAGCGGTCAGGAGCAACCTCAAGTGATACTTTAAGTTTGAGGGTGGTGTAAATCTCCCCAATAAAAAAAAGTGAGCCCCGTTGCTCGCTGATAACGCAGGTGTTTTTGCCAACCCACCCTAGTCCAGCTCGAACAGCTAAATCGCGCTCTAGAACAGGCTTTGAATCCGTGAAGGCTATGAATTCTTCTTGAGGAAACAGGTTCTTAAGATTCTGAGCTATAAGGTTTAGTTTTTCTTGAAACCAATCATGGTAATCTGCTTGGCGAGCATAAAGTGCTACACGTGCTTTTTTTAAAGGGAAATTTGAACTATTTGGTGGAAAGTAGCTTTGTGTCACAACAATTGCACTATGAGCATGTGGCAAAAGTTTTTGGGGATTTTCTTTTTGTTCGGAATGGCGCTCAAGATAAGTCATATCGGCGTGGTAGTTTTTTTGGAGCCAAGATTTGTAGTAGTCCATGGTGAGAGGCCGTTCTAGAGTTACAAAACCAAAGTGCTCTATGCCTGCGTTTTTTAAAATGTCTTCTACTGGATTCATTTTATCGATATAGCATGGTTTAAGAGGGCATGGTATAGTTGCGTATACGTTGAATTTATTGGATAGAAAAATATGTTAGAAATCTTTGAAAAACATCCTCAATGGCCTGAGGTTCTTAAGATCTGTAAGACCTTACGAGCGCATGGTTATACGGCATGGCTCGCAGGCGGGTGTGTGCGTGATTTGCTATTGAGTGTGAGTCCCCAGGACTTTGATGTTGTTACAAATGCGGTTCCAGATGTTGTTCAAAAACTTTTCCCCGACTCATTGGACATAGGAAAAGCATTTGGAATTATTATGGTGCCCGTACAATCAGGACGCATAGAGATTGCGACGTTTCGTTCGGATGGGTCTTATAAAGACGGCAGACGGCCAGAGAATGTGGTGTTTTCTACTCCCCAAGAAGATGCGGAACGTAGGGACTTTACGGTGAATGCGCTTTTTTATGACCCAGAAACTCGAGAAATAAAAGATTATGTGGATGGGCGGAAGGATCTTGGCGCTAAAATTCTAAGGGCAGTTGGAGACCCTTTTAAGAGATTTGAAGAAGATAAGTTACGTATGTTGAGGGTGGTGAGATTTGCAGCCCAGTTGGGTTTTGAGGTGGAGCCAAAAACAAAAGCAGCTGTAACTCTTATGGCAGATCAAATACAAGTAATCTCAGCTGAGCGGATTTATTATGAACTCAAACGTCTGATGCAAACTTCACGTTCAAGTATGGGGATACAATTACTGAACGATCTTGGACTTTTAAGAGCCATTCTTAAAGAGGTTTACAATGAAGAGGCCATCCAAAGTGCGGTAATTATTTTGGGAGCAGCAGAGACGTGTTCGTTAGAAATAAAGTCCACTCTTTTTTGGTTATGTTTCTTAAATAAGGGGATTGAAGTAGAACTGTTGAAAAACAAATTAAGAGAGATGAAGTTCAGTAAAGATGAGTTTGAAGTATATTTTTATGTTACAGATGCTTTGCGAAAAATTGAGAGTGGAGTTTTATCTTTAGGTGAGAGCTACGAGTTGGTTTTTGGAAAGCACGGAAGAAGTGTCTTAGAGGTAGGCAAAATTCTATGGAAAGACTCGGAGAGTTTCTCAAAAGTACAGAAAATTGAAAAACTATTAAACGATTTTTCTGAACTTCCAAGAGCTCTTGTGAATGGCGATGATTTGATAGCGTTGGGACTAAAGCCCTCTAGCCAAATGAAGGATATCTTAAAGCGTGCATACTACTATCAGCTTGAAAACAAAATAAACGATAAGCCGCAGATGCTTTCCTGGACTAAGAAACAGATTTCCTAGATTTTAGCATTAAGACCTAAAGATTAAGACGAGACTAGACGAGACAATAAGCAAGGCGGCTGATGAAAAGTCTCCGCTGTACGTCTAACCTAATCCTTTAATCCCAAGCTCTCACGGAACCGGAGAGCTTTTTTTATTTAACCTGGATTCTGTCGCACCAAAAAAAAGGTAACAATTACCTTTTTGGGTAACGGCGTGTTATTTTGGGAGGATTCGGAATTTCGGGTTCCGGAATTCGGAAGAAAATGTCGTTAGAATTGACGATTCTAATTATTAGACAAAAAACTTTAACTCTATTTTTTAACCTATTTATATCTTTGTTTAAAATGTTCAAATCTAGACTCTAGGTGGCACTGCTTTTGCTCCGACTAAGTGTGGGTAGGGGGAGTTATGGTTATGAATTCTGCGAAGTTGGTTCTTGCATTCGCATCTGTGTCCTTATTTATAGGATGCTCCGAAATTGATCTAGCCGCTGTAAAGGCTCCTCCAATACAAGCAGAAAGCCTTGGTACTTTCTGTACAAAAAATCCTGATGATATTCAGAGATTCACAAAATTTCTTTTTGTGATGGATAAGTCTGGAAGTAATAACACAACAGATCCTGGCGCAGAAAAGCGTGCAGGTGGATTTGAGAAGTTCTATGAAAAAAACAAAAATAACCCCTCTATTAAGTGGGGAATGATTCAGTTTGGAGCTCAAAGTGGGCAAGCTGGTCCTCTGATAGCGGGTCCAGACGGCGAAGCCGTGTTTACGGATGACGAATCTCTTGTGCGCGAAGGCGTGGATAAACTACGCGGTGGTGATAACGGAAATACTCCTTATGACCAGGCCCTCGCTCTCACTGCTGATGTGATTCGCCAAGATAAAGATAAATACCCTAATGAATACAGCATTTATATGGTGATCTTCTTATCTGATGGTGAGCCAACATCTCCTCAACTACCTGGCGGATATCAACCCATTATGGATGCCACAAAACGTATTGTTGAGATTGATGAGGGGCGAATTTTTGTGAGTACCGGTTTCTATGGCTCAAGTGTAGATGGAAAGAATCTTCTACGCGACATGGCCGAAAAAGTAGGTGGCGGTATTTATAGAGACTTGAGCCAAGATGATGAATTCAACTTTGATGATCTTGTTGTTGAGCCAGGCCGTGAGCCGTGGATCTTCAAAAATATGATCGTTTATAATCTTAGCTCCGCAATCTGTGAAGATCAGCGTTACGATATGGACTCTGACAATGACGGTGTATGTGATAAAGATGAAGTTAAGTACGGTCTCAACCCTCAAAAAAGACACAGTAAAAGCGATGGTTATAGTGATTACTTTCATTGGCTGATAGCCACAAAGCAACTTTCGAATGGTGACCTTGGCACGTGCCCAGAAGCAAAGCGTGTAGATAATGATATGGACATGCTTAATGATTGCGAAGAGAAGGTTCTGAAGAACTCTCGCCCAATCGGTACAAAAAAGACGACTTCAAATCCTATTGACCCTGACACAGATAATGATGGTGTCCTTGATAGTCTAGAGGCTGTCATTTATCGCAACATCCTCGGAGCTC
>CAUJDY010000087.1 GCA_963169805.1 Bdellovibrionota bacterium
ACACAAATTACAACCAGTAGTACCGCGGAATACTTTGCGAAGAACTTACAGCAAGTTGGGTTTTCTTCACCCACTAAGGCTGTTTTGACTACTCTTAAAGAAGCCGTAGATAACAGTTTAGATGCTTGTGAAATGGCGGGAATTGCTCCTGAGCTCACGGTTGAAATTAAAAAGCTAGGAGCTGGATCTCAGAAAAATACGGAGTTAATTGGCATTGTTGTTGAGGATAATGGACCTGGAATCGACCCTGATAACTTAGCTATGGTTTATGGTGAATATTTGGCGTCCTCCAAATTTGGGCGAGGGCAGTGCTCTCGTGGCCAGCAAGGGATTGGTATTTCAGCAGCAACAACGTGGGCTCAATTAACCAATGCAATTGGTGTTTCTGTTATTAGCAAGACGGCAAAAATGAAAAAGGCTGTTTCTGCAATTATTGACGTTGATATTAAAAAGAATAAAGGTGTCATCCGTAAAAAAGAGACTATTGATTGGGATAAGGAAAGTGGAGTTCGAGTTGAGTTTAAATTAGATGGACGGATTCAGCTGAATGGAGAAGGAGGGCTTCTCACTTATCTTGATGGGACGGCGCTTGTGAATCCGCATATCGCATTAAACTACAAGTTGTTGGATCAAGATTGGGTGCGAATTGAGCGCGTAACTAATGAAGTACCGGAAATCCCGCCTGCTACAAATCCTCACCCCCACACAATGAAATTGGGCGAAATTATCACACACGCTCATCTTTATGGAAAAGTCAGTGTAGCCAAATGGCTGAAGACGGGTTTTTCAAGAGTATCGGATGGCACCATTCAAGACTTTGTCAAAAGCGGTCTACCTAAAAAATTGCTTGATCAATCCTTAGCTCAAGTGTCTGAGAGTGATTTTAAAACTATCTATCAAGCAATTCAAAACACAGAGCTTATGTCTCCATCAACAAAATCAGTACTTTCTATTGGAGAGGAATCTCTAGGTAAGAGTATTAAGCGACTGGGCGAGGTTGATTTTTTTAGTGTTGTTACAAGAAAACCTCGAATTTGTGATTTCAAGCCAGTCGTAGTTGAAGTGGCACTGGCAAGATTTCTAAATCGAGGATCAGAAGAGGAACCTGTTCAGCTTTTAAGATTCGCAAATCGTGTACCCTTACAGTTTGATAAGGCTGCTTGTGCAATTACTAAAGCAATTGAGTCTGTAAACTGGAGGTCTTACGGTTTGAATCAACCGAAAGACTCTATTCCTCTTGGGCCATATGTTTTTGCAATTAGCGTTGTTTCTCCTTTTATCAAATTTAAAAATGCTTCCAAGGAAACTATTGATGCCTCTGACGAGCTTGTTGAGGAACTTAGAAGAGCGCTTATGCAAGCAGGACAAAAACTCTCACGACACATCCGAAGAGAGGCGCATGCTGAAGATTTGGAAAGAAAAATTCGCCATATTGAGCAGTTTGGTCCTATGTTAGTTGAGGGACTCGTTCGAATCACAAAAGCGAGTAGCTCCAGAAAGAAAAGTGCAGAAGAGGGTTTAAGGCAGATATTAGGGCGAGATGCGGAAGCGGCAGAAGAAAAACTTGAAGATGCAGAGACACAGTTAAAAAAATTAAAAGCAAAAGATGGAACAGAAGATGTGATTGATATTGAAAAAATGGAAGATGATTTAACTGAGCATCAAGATCAAGAAGTTGTTTCTGGGAAAAATGAAAAGGCGTCTACAAAAAAAGCGACTAAGAAGCAAGTTGCCACGAAGAAGAGAAAATAGAGGTATTTATGGCTCGAATGGTGAAAATTGGTTCTGGAAAAGATCTTCCTAAACTTTCTCGAGAAATTTGTGAACGAATGTTGAGGGATCTAGAAAAGGCACAAAGGCCTGTTCTTGAAGCAGTAAAATGCTCGTTAGATAATTCTTTTTACAATCCCAAAGTAGGATACCTGACTCCGGGTGATAAGAAAGTTCGGACTGAATTAAATGTTTCTTCTGTTCAGAAAATGGCAAGAGCTGTTTTTATGTTAGAGATCTTATTAAGGAATATTGATACCGGTGCTGTTAACAACAAAAGAGAGCTTTACTATATAGCAAAAGGTGAAGTAAAGAGCGCGCCGCACTTGAAACCTTTAGATTTTCAGGATCAAGATGAGAGTGATGCAATAATCGATTTTATTTGTGAAATGTTTGAAAGTTATCGTGAGGAGTGGAACTGTTTTGCGAATGATCGTGGAGGTCAAACTTATTCGCAACAACTTGTTGTTACAGAGACAATGGCTGATGGCACAAAAGCGGTTATTGATTTAAGTACCCTTGGAACGAGTCCGTTTCAACCGAAGAATAAACCCCAGAGTTTACAATTAAAGGCAAAAAAGAAAATTGATTTCTGTTTGATTGTAGAATCAGAAGGTACAGCAAATACATTTGTTAGCAACGGATTTACAAAGCGGAATAACTGTATCTTGCTTGGTGCTCAGGGGGTTCCGAGTAACGCTGTTCGTGGCTGGTGTAAATTAATTCAAGATCAGCTTAAAATCCCACTATTTTTCTTTGGAGATCTGGATGCTTACACCTTACAGAATATTTTTAGAACATTGAAAGCGGGTTCTGCAGCGAGCTTGATTCGAAACTCCGACTTCTCTGCGCCTGATGTGAAGTTTTTGGGGGTTTTGCCTGAAGATGTAAAAAAGTACGAGCTACACGACTACGCCGTAAAAGAGCAGGATGTGGCTGAGGGACGAGCTTTAAAAAAGGCAAGAGATGCTCTTCAAAACGATCCATTCTTTCAAGATAAAATAAATAAAAGATTGGCTGATGTTTTGAATTGGTTGCTAAAAAAAAAAAGACGTTGCGAGCAACAGTCTCTTTTTATGGTTGATCCTAAAGACCCTGTAATGCCTGAAAAAATCATCTTAGAAAAAATTAAAAAGGGCATATACATATAGTGAGTCGATATCGAATGTCTCAAGATGAGACGTTCGATATTCTTCTTTCAATTGTTATCTCTATTGGACGAAAGTCTCAAGTTCATACGCAGAAACCCGATACTTTAATTAGGTGTGGGGGTGTAGATTGATCCTAATTCCAAGATATCTTCCTAGAGCTATCGGTATCATCATGTTAGGGGTGCCTCTTTTACTTGGCTACCAAAACTGCTCCAAAAAGGCTCATTTTTCTGCAATTCCACAATCTTTAGAGGTCCAACCTTTAGCGATTCCAGAAGTTCTGGTAACGCTTGCGCCTGCGAAGCTTGCAAATAATCCTCAGGCAGATATTGAGTTTGTCATAAATCCTGATCATCCGCATGCAGTAGATAGTTTTGAGTGTTTTTTAAATGAGGTAGAAGTAGAGGGATGCCAAAGTCCTCTACAAATTGATGGTCTAAGCGATGGCGATTATATATTCAAGGTTCGCGTTATTGATGTACAAGGATCTCAATCTGATT
>CAUJDY010000088.1 GCA_963169805.1 Bdellovibrionota bacterium
CATCTTTGATGGATTGATTCACTTGGGCTTCTAATTCTGATGCTCTAACTTGGATTTGCTCTAATTGTCTACGAGCAATCGATTCCTGAGCCTCGCGCTCTTTTCTGGCTCTCAGGTACACAATTCCATCCGGGTGTCTCATAAAATGAGTTACGAGTTCGGAAAAATCAGATTCTGTAGTGGCTCTGTCTTGTTCTGTCTGCTTTAAAACTGTTTCTTTGTGATAGCTCGAGGATTTAAATAAAAGATGAATGCGGTCTTGCACTAAATTGTAGAGATTTACATCTGTGTTGAGAGTTCGAAGTCTTTGAACAATATTAAGAGGGATTTGAACAGTGTAGAAGGAGTTTGAATCAAGTTTAGCAAGTCCATAGGCATCAAGGTGAGCTCTGAGTAGTGGAGTTACTGACGTTTTTGACAGAGAATGTAAAAGAATGTTGTCTGACAAACTTAAAAGTGCTGCGATTTCATGAATCGAAAAATCTAACTGAGGATTATTCTCTAAAAATTCAAGCAGGTCTTTTTTTGCTTTTTCAGGGGACATGGATCTTAATTTTTGAATAAGCTCACGTACTTGTTGAGAGATTTCTGGCGTATTACTCTCGGCAATCTCAAGGAGTTTATTTCTGTTGTTCAGGAACTTAGTTTCTATTTCTCTTTTTTGAGAGAGCTCCTTGTGCTCCATATATCCTGCCGGCTCTGTTAGAACTTTATGAGCAAAGTATCCAATGTGAGAAAGATAGCTTGAACGATCTTGCCCCTCAATTGCCTTGGAATCTAGTAGAATTCTCTTAAGAATTGTTTCTAAAAATTTAACTTCATGGAGAGCTGTTGTAACTTGTGTAAGGCGATTGAGATATGTCAGTAGGGCAAAGTAATTCCAAGGTAAATTCAAATTAGCCAAATACTCATTGACCTTACTATTGATGGTATCAATATTTTTAGTAAAGGTTGGATAGACAAGAGAGTGCCTACGAGTGATGGTTGGCTCATGAATGCGAAGCAGTTGCACAGAGATATATACGAGATCTGCAAAAGAAATATTTTCTGTTTTAAATTCTGAAACAAAAGATTCTATGGACTCGTGTTTAATGCCAAAGGGCCCATAGATATAGAGTTGCAAAAGCCGTACTATTTCTGGATTTACCTTCTCAAGATTTTCAGAATAAACTGTATCGATATAAGCTAAATCTTCTTCTTTTTCTTTAAGTAGTCTAGCTGCCAACAATTCATTTTGGCGTGCCTTCTCTGCGGCCTCTTGATCTTGTGCGACCCTTCTCTTTTGATTTTCAATTGTTCTGAGTCGTTCTTCTTCTTTTCTTTCTAGCTCAAGAAGTGCCGCTTCACGTGCATCGCTCTCCTGTCTTTTTAAGTTATCAAGAAAGATTTTATCGATCGCAACAAACTGGGCTGCATAAACAGCTCGAGCCATTGTAATGTTGGTGTCGATGCTTTCAAGGTGGAGAAGTTGTTTTGCAGTCAATTCTATGTCATCAATCAAACCTCTTGTTCTAACTTCAATGAGTCCGAGTTGCGTACGTATGAGGTTGAGTTGACTTGCAACGAGACCACTTATGTATGATTTGTCTGATTTAAGAATGGAATTATCGCTTTGAATTTTACTACTGAGAAGATTTAGGTATTCAATTTCAGCTTCCATTACTTTTTTAAGATTTTTTGCATATCTCAGTTTTAAATTTAAATGAGTTTCAACTTGCTTAATGGCGTCTTTATGCTTTTCTAGGTTATGCTCAAAACCAATGATTTTGAGAAGATCCATCTCTGTGAAGCCCTCACGTTCTGATGATCCAATAGGACCAGTTGGAAAGAATCGGCTAAAGAAGCCTCCTGCTTTTGCAGGGCTATTATTCTTGTCGAGTGCAAGAGTCTTAATGACAGCAAGAATGGTTTCTATGCTGTCTGTGACATTTTTAATATCTGGCATTTCAGATCTGATAGTTAGAAAGTCTCGTGATGCTCCTTTAGATCTTGTGATACTTGACTCAAGAATATCTGAAATGGCTCGACTGTTTTCAAAAACCTCAGGAAACATAGGCCGCATTTGTTGGTAGACATCTTCAGCTTTGGTATTAATCCGAGATGAGAGAGTTTGTAGCTCTTCTGCGCTGATTTCTGTAAAGACAGCGAGTTCTCTCTGTGATTCAATTTGTAGACTTGGCTGGCGTTGAACTATAGCCAGATCGGTTCCTGTGCTTAAAAAATATCTTAGGCACTCAGGAAAGCGGAAGTTTGGTCTTGAAGGGCGGTCATAGAAGCCCATATCCTCCATAGCGAGGACATGAGAACTTGGTGCCATGTGGAGTAAGAATATTAAAATATAAATTATGCTTTTCATATAACTCTGTTCCTAGCCTTTAATAATGGTTCCGAATCTGCGAGATGGAGGAGTCTCAACTGGTGAGGGTGGCTGTTGCTGTTGTTCTAGCTTTTCTAAAATTGATTGGTTAATACTTCTTCTATAGGCAATCAGTAGATCTAGCAGTTCTAACATGTTCTTGGTTAGTATAATATGTGATGAGCCGCTATTTGATGTCCCATGTCTGTAGCCCACTATATTGTCATGTATTTTCTGATGGATAAAAATAAGCTCAGTATTGGGTATCATACCCTTGTAGTGAAATAACTCGTACATGAGGTATTGATAAGTTGCAGGAAAATAAATTGTAGGATCCTTTATTTGTAAAAATCTATTTAGTAAATTATCAGCTCGAATATTCTTAGCTATGCTGTGAAGTAAGTTTTTATAAGTTAATGTCATAGAGGTGGGCATGTGGGCAGATACAATTACAAGATCCGATAAATTGAGTTTAAGATTATCTTCCATGAGAATAACAAAATTTCTAGTGCGGATCTCAGGTGATGTTTTGACTTCTAAAATTTCTCTGACAGGTTGAGAAATACTTTTCAAGTGTCTATTTAATAAATTTTCTTCGCTCAAAGAATCGATTACTGCTTCTGTGGTGTTAGGTGGGTTGGCTAGCGATGGTTCTTTTGACTTCCTGAGTTTAAAGCCAAGAGGTTCACTTAAAAGATGTTCAAAAATATTGAAGATACTTTCTGTAGAGAGCTGTTCTTTTGTGCGCAATGTATAGTATCCGCTCTTATAATAAATATCGTCAAATGAGAATCTTAAGACCTGGAGTATTCGGTTATTTGTAATTTTTGTATCGAGTTTTGATAAGAGCAAGAGCAAGATTGGTAAGTCAAAAGATGTGTTAATCTTAAATTCATGGTCTGTTTTTAAAGAATACTCTTTTGCAAGTTGGTTGAGGGTAGCAGCAAAGGCTGCACGATTTGTTGGCTCAGTGCCGCGAGGCATTTTGTGAAATGCGTAGGCCGCATCATACATATTGATGGAGCCAATCTCTAGATTTTCAACCTGCTTTTTAAAGGATTCAAGATCTGGCTTTCCAATAGAATTATAAGATGAATCCACAAGGTCTTTAAAAGAAGGAGTTAAATAAGATTCAAAGGAGTTTACAATAGCCTCAGCTCTTGCAAAATCAGCTTTGTGCTTTTCTTGTTTTTGCTGTTCTTGAAGAATCCTATCGTAGACGGATTTTCCTTGAGGATTAGATAGTATTGCATCATATAGCTTTGATATATCAACTTTAAATTTATCATTATAATTCGAGTGTCTTGTGCTTTGTGTGAAGATGTTCTTAAATTCAGAACTAATGAGAAGTTGTTCGTTTGGAGATGTTATTAATCTATTTAATTTATTAATAATAAGAAGAGCCGCAGTGTAGTCATAGGGGTCTGGCGTTTCACTTGTGTAACCTTTGTCAGTAATTTTAAATTTGAGTAGTAACTCATTTATTACTTTTAGATTATTTTTTGAGTCAAGTTGTACATTTCTTGGAATAAATATCAAAATCCGAAGTGCATCAATGTAGCTCAGCCATGTTTGGTTGCTTGTAAATTCATATATTCGTTTAACTTGTTCTCTGGGAGAAAGGCTTTCAAGTTCTTCCAAGAATTTGGTCACATGGTCTGAAACTTCCGAGCGATTTACTGCAGACTCTAAAAGTGGCTTAATTATTTGCTCATGAGCAGCAGCTCTTTGCTCCTTAGCAATACGATGTTTGTACGGAATTGGATTCAGTACTACCGCGTCTGTTATTTTGGAAATATATCTTTCAAATTCTTCAGCATACTTTGCATCAGTTGGCTTTAAAGAAGACTCTACGGCGTGCTTTTTAAGAGTCATTCTTAAATATTTAAGTAACTCGACGGAATTATTGTCTGATTGCCTCATGGCTACGAGGTAATACAAGAGATTCGTAGAGCGCGGTACTTGTTGAGTCCATGAGGGGGCTTGCACTCCGTACTCTTGGCCAAGTTCAAGCAAGTAGCTACTTTCAAATTTGCTCATCTCTGGGTGATTTGTAGGAACTTTGTATATGAGATAAATAATGTCAGCTAAGCTTATCTGATGCTTATTTTGTATGAGGTGATCCCGTATTCCATCTAAAGAACGGCTATAAGGGGTATCTAAGAAGAGTGTTACCAAATCTTTGATGCGCGGGGAGATTTGATCGAGGTAAGGTTGTACGACAGAATCTATGAACGCCTGTTCTTCTTTTTGTGCTTGAATTTCTTTTTCTTTGAGAAGAGCTTCTTCTGCAAGCTGTTGATGTTTGCGTGTTTGTTCGTTGGCCAATTCTTGCTGTTTGGTTTCATCACTTAGCCGTTTAGAAAGTTCAGTCTCGTAAGCTTCCATTACCTCTGCAGTCTTCCTTTGCAGGGATGCCTGTCTAGCGGATTCGTATGCTGCAGAGTGTGTTAAGCGTATGGCATCAATTTGAGCTTCAATTCCCGCAATCATACTTGATTTTTTATTGATAAGCTCAATTTGTCTTTTGAGGTTATCAATAGAAACTTCAATGAGTGCACGCTGAGTTCGAAGAGCGTTTGTACTCTCTTCTATGTTGTTAGAAACAAAGTTTCTCTCATGGTGAGACGATGAAAGAGTTGTTTTAATTTTTGATTTGAGTTGATTCAAAAACTCAATCTCAGCCTCAAGAACTCGAGCAATATTTCTTGCGTAGCGAAGTCGTTCATTGAGTTCAACTTCTGTGAGTTCAAGGTCTTTATATGCGGCCTCCCGATAAAAAAGATCAAACTCTGCAATTTTGTCGAGATCTACTTTGAGCTCTACCTGAGTTGTTAAAGATTTCCTGAAAAGCCCAGAAAGGAATCCTGGCTTTTTAGTTGCAGAGTTGAGTGCTGTAGCGACGTCTTCCAAAGCTTTGTATGTAAACTCTTGAGTTTCTGGAGTAGGGGATGCTAAAAATTCTCGCGTTGCAGACCGCGTGCGAGTGATTGCGGAATCTAAAATGCTTCTGAGTTCTCGGCTGCTCTCAAATGCATCAACGAGGTGTGGGGCTATTTGGGCGTAGTATACATCAGTTTTTTCTTTGATTTTTTCGGGAATGCTGAGGCTAGAAAAATCAAACTCTGTATCGTATCGAGAGAGAGCTTGTGGCCTTTTGGGAACCAACTGCTGTGAGCGATATTGAGTAACTTCAAGTGAAATAAAAAATTTTGTACATTCTGGTATGGTGAGGGGAGCGCCTCTACCTATCCTTGCCGGAAGAAGGCCTGATGGTACGGGACCTATTTCTATTGCATGAGCAAATCCATAAAATAGAATCGTGCCCAAAATTAGTGAATACATCCGAGTCACCGCTTACCTCTTTAAATAAAAGCGCATCCTATTGATTCTGTGCATAAAACTCAACTGTAAGGTTTGCAAAGAGCAAAGGAGGTTTTTCACTGTGTTTCCAACTAAATCCAATTGCATGAAAACAAGTAAATCATTAACCTTTGGGGATGATTGCAACACTGAAAGACATCGAAAAAGCGGCTGAGTCTATTAAACCTTTTATTAAAAGAACTGAAGTGGATCTTTCCATTAGTGCGTCTGAGATAACAGGCTCGCAGATTTACCTCAAATTTGAAAATACTCAAAAAACAGGAAGTTTTAAAATACGAGGTGCTACTAACAAAATTTTGAACCTCACCTCCGAAGAAAAAAAACGCGGAGTTGTTGCGAGTTCTGCTGGAAATCATGCCCAAGGCGTGGCGCTCGCAGGAACTTTAAATCAAGTCTCTTCTAAAATTGTCATGCCGATGACGGCTCCCTTAGTAAAGGTCACAGCAACTCGAAATTATGGAGCAGAGGTGCTTTTACACGGAAGTATTTATGATGAGGCTTATGAAAAAGCCCGAGAAATTGAGAAATATGAGGGACGAGTTTTTGTTCACCCTTATGAAGATTTTCATGTGATTGCAGGCCAAGGAACGATTGGTCTTGAAGTTTTAAAAGATATTCCCGATTTAAATTCTATTGTGGTTCCAATTGGTGGTGGGGGACTGATATCTGGTATTGCAACAGCGATCAAGGCTATCAATCCAAACTGTAGAGTCATTGGCGTGCAAGCAGAAGGCGCACGCTCAATGGCGAAATCTTTTGAAGAAAAAAAGATTTCAAAATCACCCTCAACCGTGCTGACTATCGCAGACGGAATAGCTATTAAAAATCCAAGCCAATTTATGCTGGAGAATTATATTTTAAAGTTGGTTGATGAAGTTGTTACGGTTTCAGAGGATGAGATTGCTGCAAGTATCGTTTTTTTAATGGAAAGAGCTAAAACCGTAGTTGAAGGAGCAGCCGCAACAGCTCTTGCCGCCACGAAAAAACTCAAAGGCCATTTGGGAGCAAAATCTTGTGCTGTATTGTGTGGTGGAAATATAGATCTCAATATCATTGCTAAGGTTATTGAGCGAGGTCTTAAGAAAAATGGACGACTTGCGCGTATTCAAGTGGCTGTTAGGGACATACCAGGGATGTTGTCTCAGCTTACTCAGGTTATTGCTGAAAAAAGAGCCAATATCATAGATGTCAATCACGATCGTACTTTTGATGGACTTTACCTAGGAGAAACGGCAATAGAGTTTGTTCTTGAAACGTCGGGTTGGGAGCATACGCAGAATATCGAAAAAGCTCTTGCTCAGCATGGACGTATTATCTAGATTTCAAATATGCAAGTATCTGAATTCATCAAAAATCTAAAGCCCTATGTTCCTGGTCGTTCTATTGAAGAAGTTCAACGGCAGTATGGCTTAAAAGAAATTATTAAACTTGCTAGTAATGAAAATGCGCTTGGCCCAAGTTCAAAAGTTGTCGAAGCAGTTCAATTAGCTGCTCGTGATGTTCATCTTTACCCAGATGCAAGTTACTACGAGTGTAAAAAAGCTCTCTCAGAGAAATATAATGTACCTGCAGACATGATTTCGTTAGGAAATGGCTCCAATGAATCCATAGATTCATTGATTCGTATTTTTTGTGAGCCAAATAAAGATCGCGTTTTAATTTCTCAGGCCTCTTTTGTTGCATATAAAGTCTGTGCTCATGTGAATCGCATTTATGTTGATGAGATTCCTCTAAGGGAAAATTTTGAAGTGGATACGCAAAAGATGTCTCTATCTTTTAAGCAACATAGGATAATTTTTATTCCAAATCCCAATAATCCGACGGGACGCTATCTCTCTCATAAAAATTTGGAGCCTCTGCTTAAGGTTGCAGAAAATAATCCAAATGCACTTTTAGTGTTAGATGAAGCCTACTGTGAGTTTGTTCGAGCTCAAGATTATCCGGATTCTATAGCCTTGCTAAAAAAACATAAAAATATTGTCCTATTAAGAACAGCTGCAAAAGTGTTTGGAATGGCAGGCTTAAGAGTTGGGTATATGTTTGCACATCCAGAAATTATCCAACTTGTTGAAAAGGCAAGGCTTCCATTTAATGTGAGTGTCCCGGCGGTGGCAGGATTAAAAGCTGCTCTTCAAGATGATGAATACATTCGTAATTCTCAAAAAATGGTATGGGAAGGTTTAGATTATTTTTATAGCGAGCTTAAGAAAATGAAACTTCCATATCTTGAATCTCAAGGTAATTTTATCTTTTTTGACCTAAAAAAAGATGCAGGGATTGTCTTTGAAGATCTTTTAAGAAAGGGTGTTATTTTAAGGCCTGTTAAGAATTACGGGTTTGAAACCCATATGCGCATGACAGTTGGGACTCGCAGAGAAAATGAGATAGCCATTCAATCTCTCAAGGAGGTTTTATGACCTCATTTGTAATTACTATTGATGGACCCGCAGCCAGTGGAAAGAGTTCTGTCAGTCGAGAACTCTCCAAACGATTATTGTGTCCTTGGGTTTCTACCGGATCTTTCTACCGTGGCCTTGGATATGTGGCGATGCAAATGAAAGTAGATCTCAAAGATGAGAGAAAGCTAGCCGAACTTGCTGTTTCAGATATTTGGTCCGTACATCTTGGTGTTGAAAAGACACATGTTTATTTTAGAGGGCAGGATGTCACAACAGAGGTTCATCAGGAACAGGCCGGCACGGTTGCTAGCCAAATTAGCCAATACCCTATGGTTCGAAAGATGTTACTTGAGCCCCAAAGGCGTGTTCAAAGCCACCGCGGGCTCATTGCTGAAGGACGAGATTGTGGGTCTGTTGTCTATCCTTATGCGGACCTTAAGGTCTATTTAACTGCAGATAGTGAACATCGAGCTCGTAGGCGCGCAGAAGAGCAGGGTATGGTGGTAGAAGAAGTTCAAAAAGCCCAAAAGACAAGAGATCATCAGGACTTAAGCCGCCAAACAGCTCCTTTGCAAATCCCTCCTGGAGCGCAAGTTGTGGACACGAGCCACCTCACGCTTTTAGAGGTCGTAGACTACGTAGAGGGCTTAGCTAGATCCTTTCTTTAAAGCTTTTTCCTCAGAAATTTCCTTATCTTAACTTCCTTTTGAGACGAGTTCCGCAGCATACAGAGTGTTACTCCTAAGTTATTAGAATCATGCAGCCACCATCCTGGTGGCCATTCGCTGGGGCCTTCCATGCGCTCAACCCTTCGGGTTTCGCTGCCCTCGCGAGCATATTCTAATAACTTAGGAGTAACACTCTGTGTGGCGAGGACTGTTTGATGTCGAGAAAGGAAGTTAAGATAAGGAAATTTCTGAGGAAAAAGCTTTGACTTCTGCCAATCAGAATCTCTATAACCAAGCCTCAACGCTATGAGACTTTTGACTCCTGTTATTTTTGTAATGGAGGTCGAACTTAAATCAATTAAGGTTTATGAATCTCTCTGTAAGTGTTGGACGGAAGAGTTCTGTGGCAAGTTCTTTTCCCCCAGGAGGTATTTAAATGCCAAATAAAACGCAAACCGAGGAGCAGAAAATGAGTAAACAAGCAGAAGCAAGACTTAAAGTTTTAGCCGCTCTTGATGCCCTCGATAAAGAAGTCGACGGAGATAGTTTCAACTCCACAGCAAAAGAATTCTCAAATCTTTTTGAAGAATCAATGAAACAAACAAACTTTCAGATTGGCGACGTTGTTCCCGCAACAGTTGTCGAAATTCAATCTGATTTCGTACTCGTAGACATTAACTACAAGTCTGAAGGTCTTATTCCACTTAATGAGTTCAAAACAGGAACTGGCACTTTAAGCATTAAAGTTGGTGATCAGATCGAAGTCTACATAGAGAAAATCGAAAATGAAAATGGTATGGCTGTTTTGTCAAAAGACAAAGCGGATATGCTAAAAGCATGGACGGATATTTCTCGTGCAGCCGAAAACCAAGAGCAAGTTGAGGGTGTTGTTATTTCTAAAGTTAAAGGTGGATTGTGTGTTGATATCGGTGTGAAGGCTTTCTTGCCTGGTTCGCAAATCGACATCCGCCCTGTTCGCAACCTCGACATGTATGTTGGTAAAAAATATAAATTCAAAGTTATTAAGTTTTATAAAAAACGTGGAAACATTGTTCTTTCTAGACGTGCTATTGTTGTAGAAGTAAGAGGGCGTCAGAAATCTCGAAGTATTGTGGGT
>CAUJDY010000089.1 GCA_963169805.1 Bdellovibrionota bacterium
ATTTTAGATATTACAAAAAGAAATAATAGTATTTTAGATCGACAGAACAAGTATAACCAATCTAAGGTTCAAGAAATGACTGAGAAGTATAATGAATCGCTAGATACTCAAGTCCATAGAGTTGAGATTGAAAATAAAAAAGACTTAAAAAATGAACAAATGAGAAGCAAAAAAGTAAATATGTTGTTAACTCAAGAAAAGAACAATCTAGAGGCTTATTACCAAGAGATGATTGAAGAAAATCACAGAGTACATTTGGAGACTCTTAACGAGCAGCGCGCAAATTTGATGAAAGAAAGAAATGAAGCAATAAGGCAGTTAGAGAATCGAATTCGAGAAATGGATGAGAAGAACACAGATAAAATGAATTTAATGGCTCAAAAGTATGAAAAAGAAATTTTTGATTTAAAAGAGATGCACAAGGCAGACACTAAGAGCTTAGTGAATCAGTACAATAAACGTATTGATGAAATTGAGAAAAATCAAAAGATGATTACAGAGTCTGATCGTACTCAAGCTAGTGCTCGTGAAATACAAATTAAAGATAAATATGAAAAACAACTTGAGAGTTTAAGATTGGCTCATGAAGAAGAAAAAATTAAAATGGCAACTCGAAGAGTATAAAGAATTAATCATTCAACATAAGAAGTCGCATCATGCTTGCAGATAGAAGAGTAAAGATTGTCGCTACCGTTGGACCCGCTTCAAATTCCCGTGAAGTTTTACAAAAACTAATAGAATCTGGAGTGAATGTCTTTCGGCTCAATTTTTCCCATGGAACTCATGAGGATCATTTAAAGGTCTTGCAAATTATACGTACTTTATCACAGGAAATGCATGCGCCAGTGACTGTGCTTCAGGATTTGCAAGGTCCAAAAATTCGAATCGGCAAGTTAAAGTCTCCTGTAGAGCTGAAGGAGGGGGATGAAGTCATTTTAAATCCAGATATTACCGATGCAGACAAACTTAAACTCCCTGTAGATTACAAAAATCTTCCTGATTTTTGTAAACCGGGTATGAAGGTGTTACTCGACGATGGACTCATTGAAATGGTCATTCAACAAGTAAAAGGGCGAGATATTTATTGTCGAGTCATTTTTGGAGGAGAACTTAAAGAGCGAAAGGGTGTTAATGTTCCAGGGGCCCATTTTGATATTCCTTGCTTAACCGAAAAAGATTTAAAGGATCTTGAATTCGGAATTAAAAACCAAGTAGATTACATAGCATTAAGTTTTGTTAGACATGAAAATGATATTATC
This sequence comes from Bdellovibrionota bacterium, assembly GCA_963169805.1. Lineage (GTDB taxonomy): Bacteria > Bdellovibrionota > Bdellovibrionia > Bdellovibrionales > JAEYZS01 > CAUJDY01. The sequence continues at coordinate 1,260 of CAUJDY010000089.1, forward strand.
CAGTTAAGAAAAATTTTAGAAAAAAACAATGCAGATATACGTATTTGTTCAAAAATAGAAATGCTAGAGGCTTTAGATAGATTAGAACAAATTGTGTCAAAGAGTGATGCTGTTATGGTGGCGAGAGGAGATCTTGCTGTCGAGGTCGGTCAAACTCAGCTCCCTCAGATACAAAAGCATCTTATTGATTTGTGTAATCGAATGGCTAAGCCTGTTATCACGGCAACACAAATGCTTGAGAGTATGACTAAAAACCCTCGACCCACAAGAGCTGAGGTTACAGATATAGCAAACGCAGTATTGGATGGATCTGATGCTCTGATGCTATCTGCAGAAAGCGCTAGTGGAAAATATCCGGTGATTGCAGTAAAGACAATGCACGAGGTTATATCAGAAGTTGAGAAATCGATTCAAAATTATTATCAGATGAACTTAGACCTAGAGTTTTTAAGTGTCGCCGAAGGGATTGCTGCAAGTGCATGTGTTACGGCATTAAAGTTAAATGCCAAAGCCATTGTGTGTTTAACGACCTCAGGAAAGACGGCTAGAATGATTTCTGCCTACCGTCCAAAATCAATGTTGATTGCAGCTACACATAAGCCTGATGTTTTGAACAAACTTGAAATTATTTGGGGCTTGCAGACAATTGTTTTGAATCCATACAATACATCAGATGAAGTATTGGAGCAGATAGAAAAAATTCTTTTGAGTTTTGATTTAGTGGAGCAAGGGGATATTATTGTGCTCACTTTAGGGGTACCTGTGGCAGATAGAGGAACAACCAACTCACTTCGGGTGTATACGATTAGAGGGCAATCTAAATCTCAAGAAAATCACATTATGCCACTGCGTTTTCGCGAGGGTAAATCCTAGACTTTTGTTGAGGGCTTATATTTAGTGAAAAAAATCAAAGACATAGGAAGGGTTCCATCGGATATAATGGCATCTAAGGAGATTATATTTGTCTGAACCAATAAAGTTACAAAAAGGCCAGTTGCTTTTCCGTGAGGGTGATAGCTCCGATGCAATGTATGTACTTAAAAAAGGACGTATTGCAATTACGAAAACAAAAGGTGATTCAGAAATAGAACTCGCCACAGTTGCAGTAGGACAAATTTTTGGTGAAATGGCTTTCTTTGATCAAAAGTCACGTTCCGCTAATGCTCGAGCTCTTCAAGATTCAGAAATTATAGCTTTACCATTTAAAGCCCTTCAAGCCCAGTTTAAGCTTCTACCTGAGTGGTTAAAATCCATGGTTAAGTCAATTAATGAAAACTTACGGGAAGCTAATAAGAGAATTAAAATTTTAGAAAGGGCTGATGCTAATGATAATAAGCAATTTCCACCGCATACGATAACAAAGCTGTGTGCTATTATAAGTTTTGTATCAGCTCGTTATGGTGAGAAGAAAGACAAAGGTTTAGTTTTAAATTGGCAAACCCTCAGAAATTACACGATTCAGGTGTTCCAAGAACCTACAACTAAAATGGAAAAATTAATCACCATATTGCAAGGAATGGGACTGACTCTTTTAGAAGATTTAGGAGAGGGACGAAAGCAAGTCACAGTTCTTAAGCATGATTTCCTTATGGGATTTGTAGAATTTTACAACGATTGGCTTTTCAAGGAAGAGTCGAAAAGAATTAATATTGTAGAAAAAGATCTGCCAATTTTAAAAGCTTTATTGTTCTATGGAAGAAAAGCAACTCCTGACGAAAAAACTAAAAAAGTAAAAGTGAATCTAAATACAATTCAAAATGAATCCATGAAAGATTTGGGTTATGTTGTCTCTGTGAATGATTATGCTGCAGTGATTGAGAAAAAAATCACTGAAGATAAAAGCTCAGAACAAGATGGTGTATATCTAAGCTTTGACCTCAATGTTGTTGAGAAGATTTACCCATATTGGGAGCTTATCTTTGCAATCGAAAAAAATGACCGCCGTTAAACTTTTCTTTAAGGTACCAGGTCGCTTTTCCGAATTATAGGGGTTATTTTCGATCTGAGCTGTAAGAAGTTCTTTGATTGATATTTACCTTCCTTCAAAAATGATATTCACCAAATCTCCATCGAAGCCATTACACTCTTATAGAGTATATATGTTCGCGTTGCTGATTGCTTTATTTATCAGATCCATTAATTGTAACTTAGTAAGTCCTAGCTTCTGTAGGCTTTCTTCTGAAAAACTCCACTGAACTTGTATTGGCTCCGGCATTCCTCTTTTTGCATTAAACCTATGAGCTTTGGATTATCAGCAAGAATTAAACTTACAATTTTAAGAATTCTATCTTCATTTACAAAATTTACTTAGCTTATAATAGTTATGTATTTGTTATATCTCAGATCGAAAATAACCCCTATAATTCGGAAAAGCGACCTGGTACCTTTACACCTTTATACATTCATAACTTTGACCTGAGGTGAAACAGTAATTTTACCTGCTGTGGCTTCTACGACTTGTTCAACAGTAAGCCCTGGCGCGTACTCTTTTAGAAGAAATCCGCCAGGAGTCACATCAAATACTCCATAGTCACTTACAATTTGATGAATACATTTAAGTCCTGTAAGAGGTAGAGTACATTTTTTAACAAGTTTTTTATCTCCGTTTTTATCTACGTGTTGCATGGCTACGATGACTCGTCTGGCTCCAGCCACAAGATCCATGGCTCCGCCCATTCCCTTTACCATCTTTCCTGGAATCATCCAGTTTGCGATATTGCCTTCTTCATCAACTTGCATGGCGCCCAAAACGGTCAAATCTACGTGACCTCCGCGAATCATTGCAAAGCTATCTGCAGATGAAAAAAAACTTGCACCCGGAACAGTTGTAATTGTTTGTTTACCTGCATTTATTAAATCAGGATCAACATCTTCATCACGCGGGAAGGGGCCCATTCCAAGTAATCCATTTTCGCTCTGTAGATAGACAGTCATTCCATTTGGAATGTAGTTGGCTACCAATGTGGGAATACCAATTCCAAGGTTTACAACAAAACCGTCTTTTATTTCTTGAGAAATTCTTTTTGCAATTTGTTCTTTGGTCAGCATTGGATATCCTTTATTTAGTGACTGTACGTTGTTCAATTCTCTTTTCGTACTTAGGTCCTTGAATGATTCTTTGAACATAGACACCAGGAGTATGAATTTGATCGGGGTCGAGCTCTCCAACTTCGACAAGCTCTTCAACTTCAGCAATCGTAATTTTTCCTGCAGTCGCAATCATTGGGTTAAAGTTCCGTGCAGTTTTTCTGTAAACTAGATTACCAAATTTATCGCCCTTCCATGCTTTTACGAGCGCAAAATCGCCTGTAATTCCTTTTTCTAGTACATAAGGGCGGCCATTAAATTCGCGAACTTCCTTTCCCTCAGCAACAAGTGTCCCAACGCCTGTTGGTGTATAAAATGCGGGAATTCCTGCTCCGCCGGCTCGGAGTCTCTCTGCAAGCGTTCCTTGAGGGCAGAACTCCAATTCAAGTTCACCTGATAAATATTGTTTCTCGAAAGTTTTATTTTCACCAACGTAACTAGAAAGCATCTTTTTAATCTGTCGTGTATGGAGAAGAAGTCCTAATCCAAAATCATCAACGCCTGCATTATTAGAAACACAGGTGAGGTTTTTTGCACCAGTATCTCTTAATGCTAGAATGAGATTTTCTGGAATTCCACAAAGGCCGAATCCTCCAACCAATACAGTCATGTTATCTTGAACTCCTGTGAGAGCTGAATTTGCGTCCTTATAGACTTTAGATGCCATATACAATCCTTTCTATATTACGATTAGAGTCGCTCAACAATAAGGGCTGCTCCTTCGCCACCGCCAATACAAAGTGTAGCAAGTCCTCTTTTGAGGTTGTTTTTTTGAAGAGCGTGAATGAGTGTTGTTAACACGCGAGCTCCTGAAGCTCCAATGGGATGTCCGAGTGCTATTGCGCCACCATGTACATTAACTCTGTCTGCAGTTAAATTGAGATCTTTAATCGCAGCCATTGTGACAACAGCAAAAGCCTCATTAATTTCCCATAGGTCTATGTCTTTAGCTTGAAGTTGTGCTTTTTGAAGAGCTTTTTTAATAGCTCCCGCAGGCGCTGTTGTAAACCACTTAGGTTCTTGAGCGTAGGAAGCGTATGATACTATACGCGCTAGAGGTTTTAAATTTTTTGATTTGGAGTAATCTGAGCTTGCAATAACAAGAGCTGCTGCACCATCGTTAATTTTTGATGCGTTAGCGGCTGTTATGGTTCCCGTTTTATCAAATGCTGGTTTAAGTTCTGGAATTTTGTCAAATCTAGCTTTTCCTGGCTCTTCATCTGCATCAAATTTAAAAGTATTTTTTCCTTGAGTGATTTCAATTCCTACAATTTCATTTTTAAAAGCACCGTCTAAGGTTGCTTTTTGAGCTTTTTTGTAGCTTTCCATTGAGAATAAATCTTGTTGCTCTCTTGTAAAATGATACTCCTTCGCGCAGATTTCTCCGCAATTTCCCATATGCATATTATTGTATGGGTCCCACAATCCATCATGAATCATAGAATCAACGAGCTGAGATGGCCCCATTCTGTAGCCATTTCTTGAATTTTGAAGAAGGTGAGGTGAGAGTGACATATTTTCTTGGCCACCAGCAACGATCACATCTGCATTTCCACAACGTATTGAATCACTTGCCAGCATGACTGCTTTTAACCCAGAGCCACACACTTTATTTATGGTTAGGCACTCAACAGACTGTGGTAATCCTGAATAAATTGCGGCTTGTCTTGCTGGAGCTTGGCCCGCGCCTGCCGTTAACACTTGTCCCATAATACACTCTTGAATTTGTTCAGGGGGGATTTGAGAATCTTGAAGAGCTGCTTGGATAGCTTGTGCGCCTAACTTAGGAGCAGGCAGAGTGCTGAGTGAACCCATAAATGAGCCAATAGCCGTTCTTTTTGCTGATAAAATATGAATATCTCTCATGAAGACCTCTCTGGTTGTTTTTTAATGATTATCTAGATACTTAACTTTTCAAAAAATAGATATCAAATCAAGAGGTTTCCTATTTGCTGCACTGGTTATTAACCTTGGAGATGACTTGATGAGCAGCAAGATCGTGGTATTCTACTCTTGATTGATAATTTGAAACTTATAATCATCTTTTAAAGGGGATAAGAATGCGTCTGTTTCTAATAACAATGACATTTGCTCTTTATACTTTCGTATTTGCTCAAGAGGCAATCGATGTGAGTGCTCAAACAAGCGTGACTGTGCAATGTCCAATTGCAGATGTCTCTTATGTACATGCCCAGACAAAAAGCATATCTGTTCAGTCTCAAATTATAGAGGGTAATAAAGCGCGAGGACAAGGTTGGTCTTTTAAAGTTGATAAAACAACTCCAAATGTTGTTATCAGTTGTGAACCTCCGGAAAGTATTATGGAGAAGATTGGTAATCAAAGATATTCAATTCAACTAAAAGGCCCCAGTGTTCCACTCAATATATTTATCCGTTTTGGGAGCGTTGATATCAACGGAATACAAAATCCAACGCATGTTACGGTAGAAAGGGGAAGTATCAAATATTTGAATACCTCTCAATCCGCAAAATTGCACATCGTGAGTGGGAGCGTTGATGTTGAAAAACATACGGGTCGTCTAAAAATTGATGCATTTGATTCAAAAACAAAAATATCAAATGTAGATGGTAATACGGATATCAATCATTTTTCTGGTATTTTGAATGCAAAAAATGTGAATGGTGAGATGACTCTCAACGGAAAAAAATCTCAAATAGTTTTAGAATCTATATCGGGTGGAATGCGTTTCGATTTAGATGCAGGAAAATTAGATATCGAGAGTTTTTCTGGGACTTTAGAAGGAATCACAGATCAAACTCAGTTTCAGGCAAAGCTTTTAAATCCAGTGAGGTTTAAAGTGAAAAGTAAGGCTGCTCAAATGAAGATTTTAGTTCCAAACAGTTCAGGGGCTCAGGTCTATTTTGCTCTTACAGATGGGCAGTTTTCTGTCCCTAGTTTCTTGTCACAAGACACTTCAGGAAGTGTCAAGGTTGTGAAGGGGACACTGCGCGGGGGGGAGAGCGGAAGGGTGCAGGTCACTGGTGAAACAGGACGTGTACAACTTTCTACTTACTAAAAATCAGTATTGACATTTTTTAGGAATGAGTGAAGGCTTCATTCATGGCAAAAAAAGATAAGAAGCCTGTAAAGGCCAATAAAAAAACTACAAATTCTGTTAAATCGAAAACCACAAAGGCTGCGTCTAAGGCTGTTCCTGCAAAAAAGGGGAGTTCAGATAAAGTAAAACTTTCAAAAAAGGCGGATAAGCCAAAGTTGAAAGCTACTCAAAAGCCTGTGGAAGAAAAAAAACCAAAGGTGTCGAAAGAGCTGTTAAAAAAGCAGGCTCCAGCACCAACTATTGCCGCTAAAGTCAAAAAGCCAGCAAAAAAGGGCAATGAGTTTGATGAAATGGATGATGGCTTAGAGCTTGAAGCAGAAGCTGTTAAAACTGAGAATTTTAAAAATAAAACTCACGCCGAGATTGAAGAAATTCGAGCTCTTTTAGGTGAAGTAGGCGTTGAAGATTCAGATGAAGTTGAGATTGCCCTTCGGGATGCTGAGGGAAGACTCTATTGTAAAGTACGCGAATGTGATGAGTTGTCTGTTGTCGATGGTTATTGTCGTCTTCACTACTTAAAATTTTGGAAGAGAATTCAGCTACGTAAAAAAATTCTGACAGATGGAAAACTTGAGAAATATATTGATGAGCTTACACAAAGATATCCAGATAAATACATCGAAATGCTCAGAGAAGATCTAAAGTCAGAAAAATCATTCCTGTCAGCAATTAATGAGTTGGAAATTGAAGAGGCTGGCGAAGAAAACACGGATATGGACGATGATCAACAAGGTTTGATTGATGAAGTCAGAGGAATTCAACCCTCTTCATCGTCATCTGCAAGCGACGACGACGACGGATTTTAATCTCTAATGAAGCTCTGGAGAAGACGGGTCCATTGAGGAAAGATCTTCTCCTTTTTCTTTTAAAAAGTCTAAGGTCATCTTCTCGATCTCTGTGTTGAGCTTTGAGAATCTTAGGTAGACCTTCCCATCGTCAAAGTCGAACTCTGTCCATTGCTCTGGCATTTCAATGTCTCCGCGGGCTTCGATATATTCGTTGATCATGCTATCAAGTGCATCTGCACCGTCATGGAACATCTCAATTACGTTTTGATCGTTATTAGAGTCATAGCTCATCGAGCATTCAAAGTTTTGTTGCCTGAGGGACCCTTTTTCTTTGTATCCAATTGATAAGATAAGTTCTTCTGGATAAATAGCGCCTTGTACTAATACATCTTTGTCATTGAAATAAGTGTATTTTTGGTAAATAGACTCTTGGATCATTTTACCCAAATCGACGGGTAGGTTTTGAGGTGTATGTTTAAAAGACTGCTTTAATCTTGGTTCGAACATATTGTCTCCTGTGCTTAGCGTTATATAGCAACATCTAAAACTAGAAAAGAACCTTCAATTTTTATATCGAAGTACTTGAAAAGACATTACTTTTTTACACTTATGTAGTACGAATACTCAAACAAATGACCGCCAACTCATTACGCGGTATGGTCATGGCTACTCAACGGACTTAAAATAAGGAAAGATCTGACATGGAAATCAAACCCTTAGGTGACCATTCAAACTCTTCGCTAGAGACTCAAAAAGCACCATCGCAAAATACGCAGACAAACGGTGTTTTTATATCAACTTATGGTTGCCAGATGAATTCGAACGATTCAGAGAGAATGTATTCACTTCTGGAGATGGCAAATTTTACTCCTGTGAACACGCCAGAGCAGGCGAATTTGATTATCATAAACTCATGTAGTGTCAGAGAAAAGCCAGTTCACAAAGTTTATTCCGAAGTTGGGAGATATAAAAAATTAAAAAAGAAAAACCCAAATTTAAAAATTGGAGTTGGTGGATGCGTTGGTCAGCAAGAGAAATCGGCTCTTACAAAAGAACAACCGCTGATTGATTTTGTATTTGGACCAGATAACATTGATGAGTTGCCAAATATTGTTCAAAATGCGTATTCGAGCGATGGAAAAATCATTCATGCAAAGTTTTATAATAACGAGCCTTATCATATAGAAAACATGGTTCGGAATCCGGGAGTTTCAACGTTCGTTAATATCACAAAAGGATGTGATAATTTTTGTACATTTTGTGTTGTTCCATTTACACGAGGACGTTTAAGATCTCGACCAGCTCAAGATATTTTATCTGACATAGAAAAACTAGTGGATCGTGGAGTCAAGGAAGTAACTCTTCTTGGTCAGAACGTAAACTCTTACATGGGTGAGTGTGGCACTAATTTTGCCCAGTTGTTGGTTCTGCTTGCAGAAAAAACAAATATACTAAGAATTCGTTACACAACTTCTCATCCCAAAGACTTTACAGAGGAGCTTTGCCAAGTGCACAGAGATTATAAAGAAAAGGTGTGTGACTACATACATCTGCCTGTTCAATCTGGAAACTCTGAAGTGCTTCATAGAATGAACCGCGTGTATACAAGAGAAGATTATCTTAAAAAAATTGAAATGATTTATAAATATGTTCCAAGTGTTTCTTTGTCTTCTGATTTTATTGTGGGCTTTCCTGGAGAAACCGAATCTCAATTTTTAGATACATTATCGCTTATAGAAAAAGTTAAGTATGAAAGCCTCTATGCGTTCAAATATTCTCCAAGACCATTTACAAAAGCTGCAAGATTTGGAGATCAGGTTGCAGAAGATGTTATGCAAGATCGGCTCGATCGTCTTTTGCAGCTTCATAGGGCGGGTTCCTTTCAGGAGTGCCAGAAGTACGTTGGCGATATTGTTGAGGTTCTAGTCGACAAGGAAGATTCTCAAAAACCGGGTTATATGACAGGGCGAAGCTCTCAAAATAAAATCACTCACTTTGAGGGAAGTCGTGATTTGATTGGGCAGATCGTTAAAGTCAAAATTGAACAATCACACCCACAAACTTTACATGGGATTCGGGTTTAATGAATGAAATGGGGGTTAAAATGTCAAACCTAATACCGCTGAATGGACACACTCCTCAGTTGGGTAAGAATTGTTTTATTGCCTCATCAGCAAACATTATTGGGGATGTAATTTTGGGTGAGGATGTCTCCATATGGTTTAATACAGTTCTACGCGGCGATGTGTTTCAAATAAAAGTGGGAGATCGATCTAATATTCAAGATGGAACAGTCATTCATGGAACATACAAAAAATGTGGGACTGTTGTGGGGAAGGGCGTGACTGTTGGTCACAGTGTCATTCTTCATGGAACTGAAGTTGGAGACCAATGTCTTATTGGAATGGGATCTATCCTTATGGACCAGAGCTATATAGCACCTCGATGTGTTGTAGGAGCTGGATCTCTTGTGACGGAAGGATCGCGTTTTGAACAAGAAGGAATGTTGATATTAGGGCGTCCAGCGAAAGCTGTCAGGCCTCTAAAGCCAGAAGAATTAAAATTTTTAGAACAATCGGAGAAAAACTACTTACTGTACAAATCATGGTACACATAACAAGGGGGATCGAATGAATGATTTAAAAGAAGCTCTTACATTTGATGATATCTTACTCATACCTCAGTATTCAGATATTGTTCCAACAGAAATCGAAACGCGTAGTTTCTTTGCAAGAAACATTTATTTAAATACACCACTAATATCTGCTGCGATGGATACTGTTACGGGGCATAAAGTCGCGCGTGTCATGGCTCAGCTTGGTGGGTTCGGAGTTATTCATAAGAATATGAGTATCAAAGATCAAGCCGGCGAAGTTGAGAAGGTTAAAAAATATGAAAGTGGAATGATTACGGATCCCATTACTCTTACTCCGGATCATAAAGTTGTAGCGGCTCTAGATATAATGAAAAAATTTGGAATAAGCGGAGTTCCAATTACAGTTCAGGGTAAGCTTGTAGGTATTCTTACAAATCGAGATTTAAGATTTGAAACTGATACTGAGCAGTTAATTGGTAAGTTGATGACGAAAGATAATTTAGTGACAGCTCAAGTAGGAACAACTTTGGATGAAGCCAAAGCAATTTTGCAAAAACATAGAATTGAAAAATTACCAGTTGTAGACAAAGAAGGTTATTTAAAAGGGTTGATTACAATCAAAGATATTGAAAAAGCAAAGCTCTATCCAAAGGCAACGAAGGACTCAAAAGGGCGACTGATTGCCGGGGCAGCGATTGGTGTGGGATCTGAAGCGTTGGAGCGTGCTGATGCTCTGGTGACTCAAGGACTTGATATTCTATGTATAGATACAGCTCATGGATATTCTAAAAATGTTATAGAAACACTTTCCTACTTAAGAAAAAGATTTCCTGATTTAGTGATAGTTGCTGGGAATGTAGCAACAGAAGAAGGGGCTGACTCCTTATTTAAAGCTGGTGCGGACGTTGTAAAAGTTGGAATGGGTGCAGGCAGTATTTGTACGACTCGTATCGTAGCAGGAATTGGTGTTCCACAAATAACAGCAGTTATGGATAGCGCAAGAGCAGCAAAAAAATATGGGCGTACTGTTATTGCTGACGGAGGTATTCGTTACTCTGGAGATGTGACAAAAGCTATAGCGCTTGGAGCAAATACTGTCATGGTAGGGAATTTGCTTGCAGGTTGTGAAGAGTCACCAGGCGAAACAATTCTGTATCAAGGACGAACTTATAAACTCTATCGCGGTATGGGAAGCTTGGGGGCAATGAGAGAAGGTTCCAAGGATCGTTATGGACAGTCTGATATCACGGAAACTGATAAGCTTGTTCCCGAGGGTGTAGAAGGAAAAGTTCCTTATAAGGGATCTGCAAGTAGCATTATATATCAGCTTGCAGGAGGATTGAAATCTGGGATGGGTTATTTGGGAGCGACAAATGTTCAGGATCTTCAAGATAG
>CAUJDY010000090.1 GCA_963169805.1 Bdellovibrionota bacterium
AAACCGGCGCCTCCCTATTTTTTCCCCCCCCCCCAATATCCCGGGTGTTAAAACAAAAGGCGGCCAGGCGCCTTATGGCTTGTCAATTATACCATTTTGAGAAGAATTTTTGGTACTCGCCCGAGGTGACAGAAGTAAGCCACTCCGTATTAGCAAGATACCAATTCACGGTTTCACGCAAACCTTTTTCAAATGAAATTTCTGGCTTCCACCCTAACTCTGTTTGAGCTTTGGATGAGTCAATAGCATAGCGCCTATCATGTCCTGGTCGATCTTTAACGTAAGTAATTAATGATTCTGGCTTATTCAAAATTTTTAAAAGCTCTTTCACAATTTTGATATTTTCCCACTCATTATCTGATCCAAAGTTATAAACCTCGCCAGATTTTCCTTTGGTAGCAGCCGCCCAAACGCCACGGCTGTGATCAAGTACATGAATCCAATCGCGAATATTTTTACCGTCTCCATAAACAGGTAGAGATTCGTTTTTTTGTGCTCTAAAAATCATGAGTGGAATTAATTTTTCTGGAAACTGATAAGCTCCATAGTTATTAGAGCACCTGGTTGTGATAGTATCCATTCCAAAAGTATGGTGATAGGATCGTACAAGTAAATCTGCAGCTGCTTTTGAGGATGAATAAGGACTGTTGGGCGCCAGAGGTGTTTCTTCGGTAAATTTTCCTGTAGAACCAAGGCTACCATACACCTCGTCAGTGGACACTTGAACAAATCTAATTTTGGGATTTATTTTTCGAGTCGACTCCAGCAGATTAAATGTTCCTTGAATATTTGTTGTAATAAACTTTTGAGGACCATCAATCGAACGGTCAACATGGCTTTCTGCTGCAAAGTTAATAACCATACTAGTTTTGGCAATTAACTCTTCTGCCAAATTGTGGTCACAGATGTCGCCTTTAACAAAACGATGTCTTGGTGATTTTAAAAGCTCTTTGATATTTTCAAGATTACCAGAGTACGTGAGTGCATCCCAATTTGTGATGGAAACTTCAGGTGCAGATTCGTGCAACCACTTCACAAAATTTGATCCAATAAATCCAGCTCCGCCTGTAACTAAAATATTCATACAACTCCCATATCTGTAGTTCTTCTCGCAGTCTCTCGTTGAGAATTCAATGTTTTTCTTGATGAGAATATAGATGACAAAACGCTCCGCATCCAGTTTACTTATAGTAGCCATCGAGGAGGTCTTCATGAGTTCAGAATCACGGAAATCAAAAAAAACAATAGCGGTTGTTTTTGGTGGTAAATCTGCTGAGCATGAAATTTCTCTTCTTTCCGCAAAGAACATTGTGAATGCCTTATCTCCAGAAAAATATGATGTTGTTTTAATTGGAATTAATCCAAAAGGTCAGTGGAAGTACTTAGAAGAAGCAAAAACACTTCTTAATTCTGGCAAGCTCACTCAATTCAGTGAATCTCAAAAAAACACAAAGGATGTAGCCGTAGCCCCTGGCAATGAAACTAACTCTTTAGTCGTTACGGGTGAGTCTCATAAAATTGACGTGGTCTTTCCCGTTCTTCATGGGCCTTACGGTGAAGACGGTACTATTCAAGGTTTACTGAAATTACTGAATGTTCCCTATGTAGGGCCAGATATTTTAGCATCCAGTGTGGGTATGGATAAAGAAGTGATGAAGCGTCTTTTAAGAGATTCTCAAATTCCAGTAGCAAAGTGGGTTTCATTGAGATCGCACGAAAGATCTCAATACAGTTATCAACAAATTTCACAACAATTGGGACCTACTGTTTTTGTTAAGCCTGCAAACATGGGCTCATCTATTGGTGTTCATAAAGTGACAAACGAGTCTGAGTATAGAAAAGCTATTGAAGATGCATTTCAGTACGATAATAAAATTGTAATCGAAGAGCAGATTAAAGGCCGTGAAATTGAGTGTTCTGTGCTTGGAAATGAAAACCCAAGGGCCTCTCTTCCGGGAGAAGTTATTGTACGCTCCAAAGATGGATTTTACTCATATGATGCAAAGTATGTTGACGATAACGGTGCAGAAATAAAAATTCCTGCAGACCTTCCAAAGCATATGATTGAGAGAGTTCAAAAGACAGCAATACAAACTTTTAAAGCGCTATGCTGTGAAGGAATGTCGCGAGTTGATATGTTTGTAACTGATGATGAAAAAATTTATATCAATGAGATCAATACTATTCCAGGGTTCACAAATATTAGTATGTATCCAAAAATGTGGGAAGCGACTGGACTTTCCTACAATGATTTAATTGATGAGTTGATTCGTTTAGCGATACAAAGATTCGAAAGAGATCAAAAACTAAAAGTTCTAAAATCTTGAGACTAACATCTAGTCTTGAATATTTAATATTCGATTAATACTCAGACGTTAAGCTCCGAAAAGTTAACGAATGGTAAAGATTGTTATTAGAATTCTAATTCTCTTAATATTTGTAGGGTGTACAGCCCAAGAGAACGTCATTGATTCATCTGAGAGTTCAGGTGGTGGACTTGTTGATAGTCTTTTGCCTGAATTGCACTTTGTTAATCCAGCTTCTCCGTCGTCAGATAATACTCCAAACGTAGAAGGTAAAGCTAAGCCAAATTCTTCGGTGAGCTTGTATTTAGACTCCACATGCTCATCTTTACTTGCTACAGGCGCCGCTGATACAAATGGCAATTATTCAATCACTGTCACTGTATCAAATAATACAACGACAAATATTTATGCGAAAGCGGTCTCAGGAGGAACTTCTTCTGGGTGTACAACTCAGTATTTGAGTTACGTGCATGATTCGGATGGACCTCTTATAATAATAACGGGACCTGCTGCCAATGCATCTGCACAAACGGGTCTGACTTTGACGGGTACCTGTCAGTCTGGATTACCAATCGTTTTGGGTGGAACGGGATTGCAGTCTCCAAGTACAGGCTCATGTACGAGTGATGCATTTTCAATTCCAGTTGTATTTACAGCTGGTGAAGGAGCAAAGAATATTTCAGTAACTCAGACAGATTTTTCTAGTAACTCAACCTCTGATAATAGAACTTTTATACGCGATAATACAGTCCCAGCATTTACCGTTGCTTCACCCGCAAACTCTGCGTCTGTTGGAAATCCTTTTACTATTACTGGAGCTTGTGAAAATGGACTTACAATTGCTTTAAGTGGAACTGGCTTATCAAGCCCTACAACAGGATCTTGCTCTGGCGGTTTGTATAACATTTCTGTAACTGCTACAGCTGGAGATGGGATTAAGCAATTTTCTTTCAGTCAGACAGATGGTGCAGGAAACTCTACATCCGTTGCGCGAACACTTACTGTTGATACTGTTTATCCAATCGTAACAATATCAAGTCCAGCCAATAACTCTTATATAACATCATCTACTTTTACTCTGTCAGGAACATGCGATGATACTCTGACGGTAGATTTGAGTGGTGCAGGATTAAGTTCTCCTGCTTCAACGACATGTGCTGGTGGGGTGTATTCAGAATCTATAACTGTCACTGCGGGACAGGGAAGTAAAGTCATCTCTGTTTCTCAAACAGATTCGGCTGGTAATACTGCAACCGCAAGTCGTACTTATGTATTAGATTCTATTGCTCCAACGGCTCCCTTTATATCAACGAGCTCTCCTGTATCACCATCCAGTTCTTTAGCTCCTACGCTAACAGGTGCTGCAGAGGCAAACTCAACGGTCAGATTGTATTCAGATTCTTCGTGCACTACATTGCTAGAAACAACAACAGCAAATGGGTCTGGCGTAATAACATTTAACCCCACAATTACTGCAAACGTAACCAATCCATTTTACGTGAGAGCAACAGATACTGCTGGAAATGTATCGAACTGCTCAGCTTCTGCTTTCAATTATGTCCATTATAATATTGGTGTGGGTATTGGATATTTCTACGGAGCTAACTCCACTACGGATACGCTTACGCCTACAAATGTAAATCAAACGACAGCATTTTCTATTGCTTTCCCTAATAGCCGATTTGATGACAACTACTACACTCATGATAGAAGTTCAAACTCACATCTAATGACAATGAAGGTCGCAGGAAATTACTTGTTATCATTCAATCTACCAATAAATGGAGCACTAACAAATGGAGCAGTAAGTGCTGAAGTTTATGTCAATGGTACCTTAGTTCCAGGAACTTTGGCGGCTTCATCGTTTCGATCAAATGTGGGTGGACATGCAGAATCATCTCTTCATCTCACAACTCTCCTCAGAAACTTAAATGTAAATGACCAAGTAGATGTCAGAATTGTGCGCCGAGGAGCTGCCGGAACTCTTACTCTGGATGAGGGAAATCTGTATTTGGAATATGTAGGTGTTAGCCGAACGCTCTTTGCAGGTAGAGCAACTCAAACGGATGCTCCCTCCACTCCAACTAATTTTAATCAAGCTACAGCTTATTCCTTGCAATGGACAGAAGATTATAAGACTTCGGGTTTTACACACGATGATGTTACAAATCCACAAAATATTACTTTGGATACGAATGCAACATACGCAGTTTCTGTAAATATTCCTGTCACATCAGCCATCTCTTACGCTAATGTCAGAGTTCTTGTGCAGATCAACGGAGTGACAATTACAAATGGGCAAGCCAAGCAGGGTGTGATTCGAAATGCTGGAGGGCATACAGTTTCATCTATTCATTATAATGGCTTTATTTACAATGCTCCTGCAGGCGGTGTGCTGACTGTTAAAGTTCAACAAGAAGGGGCTGCAGGAACTGTGACGGTTCCAGTTGGAAAGGCGGCCTCCATAGTGGTAGAAAGATTTAATTCCACAAGTAAGGTTTATGCGGGGACAGGCACCACGCTGAGTAGTGGAACAGACTGGGGGCCAGCTGCAGCTGTGTATCTGAGATGGACTACGGATAGCTTGATAGATGGAACTGTTTACACCCACTCAACAGCTACAAATCCTCATCTTATAACTGTTCTAGAAGCCGGTGATTACCTTGTAACTTTCAATACAGCAGTCAGCGGTGCAACAGCTAATATCAATACTGTGATGCGTATTGAGGTGAATGGTGCTCTTAAACAGGGTGCGATTACCAAAACATTTTATATATCAAATACTTCTGCGCACACAGAGTCTTCAGGAACATTTGTTTTTTTGCTGAAAGGACTTGCTGCAAATGATGTTATAAGAATTGCAACAATTAGAGAAGGAGCCGCCGGAACAATGGCAGCAAATCCTGGTGGAACGCTCTTGATTCAGAAGAAAGACTAGCGAAGTCTTTCTAGTGATTCCTGATAACTTTTAATTTTAGTATTTAATTCTGCAATTTTAAGACGTTCTTTTTCTAAAACTTCTTGAGGTGCATTTTTGACAAAGTTGCTGTTGGCGAGGCGACCTTCAATTCCAGAAGCTTCTTTAGTCGCTTTCTCAATATTTTTTTCTAAACGCTGAATCTCCGCTGCAAAATCTATGAGACCTTCAAGTGGAATTACAACCTGCACATTTGCCTCTGCATTGACGTGTCTGAGTTGAACAAGTGACACTGCACACTTGGAAAGATCTTTTACAACTTCAATGGAGCAAGGTTCAGCATTTGATAGTCTTTGAATCGCTTGCTTATTTTCTCCTAGAATTTTTTGAACTTTTTCGTCTGAGGGTGAAAGCCTAACTGGAATTTTAACTCCAGGTTTAATAGTGTTTTCTCCTCGGATATTACGTATTGCTGCAATTGTCTCTTTAACTAACTCAAACTCAAAGTGTGCGTCTGCTGAACCCAGAGTTAACCACTCTTTGTCTTTTTGAATGGTTGGATAATCGTCAATGCAAGCTGCAGATTTTTTAATAGGGAGTTTTTGGTAAATTTCTTCTGTAATAAAAGGAACCATTGGATGCATCAAGCGCATAATACGATTGAGTGTAATTGCTAGTACTTTTTGGGTTGCTTTTTTTTCATTAGAGCTTTCTGCGTAAAGGATTGGTTTTGAATATTCTAAATACCAATCACAAAAATCATTCCAAACAAACTGATACAAGCTTAGAGATGCATCTGAAAATCTATAATCCTGTAGATGTTGGTGAACCTCTTTTTCGACTTGTCCAAGTCTATAGGTGATCCATTTGTCTGCGAGTGAGAGGTCGTTCTTATTAGGAAGGGATTCATCTTGAGCTGCAAAATCACTAAGATTTGAAAGTGCAAATCGAGATGCATTCCAAATTTTGTTCATAAAATTTCGATTAGCCTCAAGTCGTTGCTCAGAAAATTTAATATCTTTACCACCAGAGATGAGAGAAAGAAGTGTAAAGCGAAGTGCGTCTGCTCCATACTTTTCAATCATATCAAGAGGATCAATTGTGTTACCAATTGATTTTGACATTTTTTTACCTTGAGAGTCCCTAACGATTCCATTAATGTAGACCTTTCTAAATGGAACATCTTCCATAAAGTAAAGACCCATCATAATCATGCGAGCAACCCAGAAAAAGATAATATCGTGTCCAGTGACAAGCACACTTGTGGGGTAAAATGTTTTGAGCGCTTCAGTTTGATTTGGCCATCCAAGAGTTGAAAATGGCCAAAGCGCAGAAGAAAACCATGTATCCAAAACATCTTCATCTTGCTTAATATTCTTAGACTGACACTTAGAACATTGAGAAGGATCTTCCATCTCGATTGTGATGTGATTGCAGTCTCCACAATACCATGCAGGAATTCTGTGACCCCACCAAAGCTGTCTTGAGATGCACCAATCCTGAATGTTCTCCATCCAGTGTAAGTATGTTTTTGTCCAGTTTTCTGGTTCAAAAGTAATTGTTCCACTTTCAACAGCTCGTTGCGCAGGAATTGCAAGTTTTTGTATAGAAACATACCATTGTTGAGAAAGATAAGGCTCAATCACGATACCAGAACGTGAACATACTGGAACGGTTTGCTTGTACGGCTCTTCTTTTTCAAGAAGGCCTTGTGCTTTAAGATCTTCTAAAACTTTTTGGCGGGCAAACTGTGTTTTTAATCCTTTATAAGGGCCCGCATTATCGTTTAATGTACCGTCTGAGTTGAGGATATTAATCAGTTCTAAGTTGTGTCTTTTTCCAACTTCGTAGTCATTAAAGTCATGTGCAGGTGTCATCTTCACAACACCTGATCCAAACTCTTGGCTCACATAAGAATCAGCTATAATTGGTATTTTGCGACCAAGGAGTGGGAGAATAGCATTCTTGCCAATATGTTTTTTGTATCGAGGGTCTTCTGGATTTACTGCAACTCCACTGTCACCAAGAAGTGTTTCGGGGCGTGTTGTTGCGACTACTAAATATTCCTGAGTTCCTTCAATTTGATACTTGATATGCCAAAGAGTTCCGTTTCTTTCTTCATGCTCAACTTCAAGATCTGAAACGGCAGTTTCGAGATGTGTGTCCCAGTTGACAAGTCTTTGTCCACGGTAAATCAATCCATCTTTGTACATTTGAACAAACACTTTTCTTACGGCTTTTGAAAGACCTTCATCTAAAGTGAAGCGGCAGCGATCCCAGTCAACTGAGTCTCCTAAGAATTTCATTTGTTCTAATATTTGTCCACCATACTTGTTTTTCCATTCCCAAACTTTTTCAAGGAATGCTTCGCGACCCATTTCTTTTCTATTAAGTTTTTCTTTTGCGAGTTGTTTTTCGACAACCATTTGAGTTGCGATACCTGCGTGATCTGTACCAGGCAGCCACATAGCATTGTATCCAGACATTCTCTTCCAGCGTGTAAGGACATCTTGAATAGTATGGTTGAGAGCGTGGCCTATGTGCAGGGTTCCTGTCACATTAGGAGGTGGTAGCACGATTGCGTAGGGAGGCTTGGTGGAAAGATCTTGTGAACTAAAGTGCTTTTGATCAAGCCAAAATTTATAGTTTTTTGATTCAACGTCTTTATGTGAATAACGATCTGATAACTGTTCCATGCATAATCCATAGCAGATTCATGCGAGGCAGGCAAACAAACGGGCTTATTTTTTAGCAAGTACAGGAGATTCTTTTTGTTGACCAATTTGAGTCAAATTTTGTGGAGACAGGGCCTGGGCATTTATCAGAGAGGCCTCTTCTAAGAGTTGCATGTGGCTTGTCATGAGATCCATATCTTTGCTTTTATTAGCCACAGCAGAAACGGCTACAAAAACAAAAGTCATTGCAAGTAGAGAAAATAATCTAAATCTAGCTTCACTGGACATATCGGCCTCCGTGAACCTCTAAAGCAAGTGCTGGGCCAATTCTCAGAACAAAAATACTAAATAGAGAGGTCTTTTTGAGGGCTTAGGGGGGCGCAATTAGGCTCCGATTTAGAAAAAATTATAGACCGTGCTGAAAGATGAGATTTTGATTTACATGTGCAGGCTTAACGATTGCATAAATATTTACGCGAGCCTCAACTCCATAAGAGAGAAGATCGTTTTTAAATCCTTGAGCAAGTTGAATATCTTCTAGAGAGAGTGGGCGAGAATCCGAGTGAGTATGAAAGTACTGAATGCTTATTATTTTTTTAATATCTAATTGCTTATAGTCAAAAAAAGCATCTAAGGCCAATGCATGGGGAGCCATTTCGTAAGCTTCTCCGGTCCTAGGATCTTTAAATGTGTAGGTGTTGATGTTTTCGCTATTTTTTGAAGTAAATAATGCTGTGAGAGTTTTTCCGTTGGCTAAAGTAATGCGAAGAGCGCCAAATTCGACGTGGTTTGGAATGGTACTACGGTTGGTCTCTGGAGAGCGTCTGCGGTACTTTAAGTCTTCAGATTTTTGCTGAAGAATTTGAATCAAGTTCTGTTCTTCTTTTGAAAAATCTTTGAGTTCAAATAGTGTTTGAGTGCTTCGTGCCACATATCTTAGAGGAATTCGTAAAGCAGAAAACCACTGAGAGGTTGTCCAGCTAGGCACAGAATCTCCCCAAATTCCGTTTGCATTTTGACCTTGAGGAGTTGGGCGAGCAGAATCAGGCGCAAAGTATGTTTTGCAAGTTGTTGCAAAAACGGGCCGAGAAAGCGCCATGGCTGTCATAAAAAAGACAATAAAAATGAATAGGTTAGCTCTCTGAACCATAAACTCCATAGATTGCAATAAAGGTACCTGGTTACTTTTGGGAATTACAGGGGTTATATTGCATTTGACACAAAAAATATAAAAAGTGTCCTTCAAAAGGGTATTATTTACCCTTCAAATCAAAAATAACCCCCATAAATCGGAAAAGCGACCAGGTACCTTTTAAGAGTAGGCGGGGATGCCGGTGATGTGCTGGCCAAGGATGAGGCGGTGGATATCCTCGGTTCCCTCATAAGTATTCACACTTTCTAGATTGGCCATGTGCCTGCCGCATTGATACTCATCCGTAATTCCACTAGCACCTAAAATGTCTCGTGTCGTGCGAGCAATTTTGAGTGCCATTGAAACGTTATTCATTTTTGCAAGAGAGATATGATATGGCTCGGCGGTACCCGCATCCATCAGGCGTGCGAGTTGTAGATTCACAAGTTGTGCTCGAGTGATTTCTGAAAGCATCATCACAAGTTTTGCCTGAACCAATTGAAAACTCGCAATTGGTTTATCAAATTGAATTCGAGTTTTCGAGTAAGAAACTGCTTCATCATAACAAGCCATTGCCGAACCAGTAGCTCCCCAAGCAATTCCGTAACGGGCCTGATTGAGGCAAGCAAATGGCCCCTTAAGGCCTAAAACATTAAGCTGATTTTTCTTTGGCACTTTAACATCTTCAAAAATGAGTTCTGATGTTACAGAGGCTCTTAGAGAAAATTTATTTTTAATTTCTTTAGTCTTATATCCAAAATCTTTTTCTACAATTAAGCCAATCACTTTCCCTTCGTCATTTTTAGCCCAAACAATTGCAAGATCTGAGATGCAGCCATTTGTAATCCACATTTTTGAACCATTTAGAATGTAGTGGTCGCCATTGTCTTTTGCACGAGTGATCATTCCAGAAGGATTGGAGCCATAATCGGGCTCTGTAAGGCCAAAACAGCCAATCAATTTTCCTTGAGCCATTTCTGGAAGAAATTTATTTTTATGTTCATCTGTTCCGAACTTATAAATGGGATACATACAGAGAGCACCTTGTACAGATACAAAAGATCTTAAGCCCGAGTCGCCTCTTTCTATCTCTTGCATGATGAGGCCGTATGCCGTTTGACTTAAACCAGCGCAACCATAGCCTTGAATTGTTGGGCCTAAGGCTCCAAGCTCTGCAAAGCCCTTAATTAACTCTTTTGGAAAGCGTCCATCTCTGTGGCAAGATTCAATAATTGGGATTAGCTCTTTTGAAATAAAGCTTCTAACCGAATCGCGAATCATTTTTTCTTCAGAAGAAAGTTGTTGATCTAAATTATAAAAATCGACGGCTTGAAATGGTTTCATAAGGACCCCTTAAGTATGAGTCTATTCTATTAATAGTTTTAAAAGAATATAAGCCACTATATAGAGAATTACGCGGGTTGTAGTAAATCAATTCTTAATAATTTTTTATTAACCATTGTGATTAAAAAAGTGTCAAACTATTGAATGTGAGGACGGATTCTCACAGGGAACTCGTGGGGCGGAGAGACCAAGGATGGTATCTTCGCTATTTTTTTACCTCATTTTTAGCCAAACAATTTTTACATCTAAATACATAGTTTTGATTATTTGATAAGTAATTAGAATCTAAGGGTTTTTCACATGACTGACAGTTTTGATGAACTGAAATTAAGATATCGCATTCATATGTTTTAATCCCAAAGTAAAGCGCCATTCCAATAAATAGTGGGACGAGTATAAAATGCAGAAGTGGGACTGCAATAGAAGCTATTGCTAAAGATAAAAACACTCCAGAGGTTTTAAATGTATTTACCACTCTTTGTTTGGTGCTGAGTTTTATAATATTTGTGATATTAGAATTTAAAAGAGTTTCCATTTAGCACCTTTTTGCCAATATCTTTTCTAAAGTGAATTCCATCCCAGCGGATTTTTTGAGTAAGTTGATAGGCATTGCGGAGAGACTCTGCTGCTGTATCTCCTATTCCTATTGCATTTAATACTCGCCCTCCCGCTGTTACATAATTTTTGTCGTTTGAGCTAATCCCAGCAGGAAGAAAATAGTTAGACTCGGTGGCTTGGTGGATATCTCCCTCTATCGATAACCCTTTTTGAGGCTGATCCGGGTACCCGGGCGCTGCAAGCACAATGCAACTTGCAAACCCTGACTTTATTTGGAGTTGAGGTAGATTGCCTTTTGCAATTTGTAAAAATAAATCAGCAGCATCATTTTTTATGAGTGGTAACAGGACTTGTGTTTCTGGGTCACCAAATCGTGCATTGATTTCTAGTACAAATGGATTTTCATCTGCATCTACCATGATTCCAAAAAATACAACGCCACGGTATAAAATTTGATCCGCAGATAGCTGCTTTAAAAAAGGCCTTAGTATTTGTCTGTGGATTTTTTCATTTAGAGAATCCGAAATCAAAAGCGGAGCAACAGTTCCCATGCCACCCGTATTTGGTCCTTGATCATTATCAAATATACGCTTGTGATCTTGTGCGATTGGCAGGCTTTGATAGTCCAATCCATTTGTTAGAATGAGGTAGCTAAGCTCTGTGCCAGGTAAAAAATTTTCTAAGAATGCGCGCTGTTGTCCTAGTTTTTTTTGAATAAAGATTTCTCTACCTGCGATTTTTAGATCGTCCTTTGTTTTGCAAATATAAACGCCTTTACCTGCCGCAAGCCCATCGGCTTTCACGATCCATGGAGATTGAAACAAATGAGCCTTTTGAAGGAGTTCTTCTGCTGAGAAGACTTCTTCGTAGGGAGAAGTGGGGATACCTGCGCGAATTAAAAAATTCTTACAAGAGAGTTTAGAGCACTCAAGTTCAGCTCCATTTTTGGAGGGACCAAAAACTAAAACTTCATGAGATCTTAAAAAATCTGAAAGTCCTTCCCAGAGGGGGAGTTCTGGACCAACTATGACAAGTTCAATTTGATTGCGATGAATGTACTCTAAAAGCTTCTGGTGTTCGTTTGGCGAAATAT
>CAUJDY010000091.1 GCA_963169805.1 Bdellovibrionota bacterium
GCTCTATTTAATTGGGTCTCAAGCACCAATTCTAAGGCTGATTTTAAATCATTACTATTTTTTGAGCCTCTTCGATATTCCTCTTGTACGGTCTGCAAAAAGCGATCAACATTCTTCTTATTTTTTTCTTCAAGTTCGAGGCGATCGAGAATGCCTTTGAGCTGTAGCGTAAGCTGCTCCATGCGGCTCCTTTGTTGAACCTTTGCATAATCGTACTCAGCCTTGGCTTTAACAAGCTGAGCGGATGAGACGCGTCTACTATTTACAGTTTCAAAACCTGAAAAGAGTTCCCAGCGAGCAACGATTCCGACAGTTGTTTCGGGTGCATCGTCTGTTTCTCGAATGCCAAGATCTCCGTGAGTTGCCTTTAAGTTAATCTCAGGCAAGTACTCCGCAATACTCAAACTATTTCTTGATTCTGCAGCTTCCATTCTGAGTTTGCTGTCTTGTAGTTTTGAACGAGAGGATTCTAAAGGATCTTTGATTTTTATGACCTCAAGGTTAAGTGGTTTTGGCTTGAGTAGAGTCGTGAGTTGGTTCAGAGGAGATAATCCAGAAAATGATTCCAAATCTGCTACTGCAGCAGCAGCTTGTGCTTCTAAAGATATTAAACTTTGCTTAAGATTAGAATCAAATAATTCAAACTCAAGGTAATCTGCCTCGGACAATCGACCTGAAGATCTTCTCATTCGAACTGTTTCAAGATTCTTTAAATTGGATTGAATCACTTTCTTGTAAGTATCAACACTTTCTAGCATAACTTGCGCTTTGGTATACTTAGCCATCGCAATCCACTTAAAATTCATTTGAAGTCTCTGTTTCTCTAGTGTTGCAGCTTGTGCTTCTGCCTGAAGTCCCTTGCGCTCTTGTACGTCACGAAACCCATTGAAGACATTCCACTCCAAAAAAACGTTTGTAGAGCCTCCATCATCTTGATTATTTTTTGAATCAAAAGATTCGTATCGAGATTCAACCCCAGCTTTGGGCATAAAATTAGCGTTAGAGGACTTAGCCTTAGCGATGGCTTCATCTGCTTGTGCTGTTGTTTTTCTTAACTCGTAGCTTTTATTAAGTGCAGATTGATATACGGATTCAAAATCAGTAGCTTGAGCGGAGTGCGCTAAGCAGATTATTGAAGATGTTATAATTGACAATAAAAGATGCCTATTTGTTTTCAACTGTAAAAGTAACATAATCTTTCTCTTTTCCATTATGGATGTTAATCTTTAGAGAGTATCTATGAGTCCCATGAGACTGCACTTGAGTTTCCCAGTGTGTACCTTTATCAGTAAGATCAATAGGGCTCGATTTTTTTCTGGGTAGTTCAAGTTCTGATTTGAGAGTTAGCCCTTTTGTTGGCAAGGGCTTTCCATCTGTACTATAAAGATACAGAGAGACTAAATCTTTCTTTTTAACTAACTCAAAATGTCCAAAGAGAGATGTTTTGAGTATTCCACCTTTTGGTGGTTGAAAAGTGGGAGCACCATGGTCGTGTCCCTCGTGAGCTGCAACGCTGATTCCAACTACAACTAAAATTATCATCATTAAATATTTCATACTAATAACTCCTTTTCTTCTTTATTTATAAATGATTCTGCGGAACGCTTTCCTATCCAGTAAAAAATGGTGGGCGTAACTAGAATATCGAGCAGTGTAGAGCTGACTAATCCGCCTACAATCACAACGGCAACAGGATGAAGTATTTCACTACCTGTTTGCCCCTTTGCAAAGACTAGTGGCATGAGGGCCAAACTTGCTACTGTGGCCGTCATGAGAACTGGCACAAGTCTTTCAAGTGATCCACGAATAATCATTTGTTTACTAAATTTTTCCTTCTCGTATTTCATTAAGTGGAGGTAGTGGGAGATCATCATAATGCCGTTTCGACAAGCTATTCCGCTTAACGTGATAAACCCAACCATACTTGCAATTGTGATATTGCGATCTACGACAAATAAAAGAACAATTCCTCCAATGAATGCAAATGGAATAGTTAGCATAATTTGTCCTACAATCATTTTAGATTTAAACTGAGAATACAAAAGTAGTGCAATCCCAATAAGAGCAAAGAGTCCAAAAAATAAGATATTGCGAGAAGCTCTTGCTTGAGCTTCGAATTGACCTCCATAAACAATGTAAGTTCCAACAGGAAGTTGAACTTTGGCTGCTACATTCTTTTTGATTTCCTCCACGGCAGAGACAAGATCGCGCCCTGACACGTTTGCGGAAACAAAGATACGTCTTTGTCCATTGTCTCTATTAATTTCGTTGGGGCCTTGTGTTTCGTAAACATCAGCTACGTCTGAGACCTTTACTTTTCGACCATCAGGAAGAATGGTAAGAATCATATTTTGGATACTTTCGATGTCTTTTCTAGATGCATCATCGTATCTAAAAAAAACATCAAAGTACTTTTGACCTTCAATGACCTGTGCAATTTCATCCCCGTTAAGAGCTGATTCAAGAGTTGAGGTAATTTCACCTGCTGAAAGGCCATACTCGGCCGCAAGATCTCTCATCAGGTGAATTTTGAGTTGTGGAATAAGACCTTGTTGTTCAACTCGAACATCAACTAACCCTGGCACATCGCTGATTGCTTCTTTAACGCTCATAGCTGCTTCACGGAGTTCTTGGAGGTCTTGCCCGTAGATTTTAATTGCAATTTGAGCTGCTACTCCAGAAGACATGTGGTCAATTAAATGTGCAATTGGTTGTCCGACACTTATATTCATACCCTCAAAGACATTCAGTTTTTCACGGATATGATTTAAAATTTCCTCTCGAGATCTATTAATCTCTTTTTTAAAATCAATGTCGATTTCACTTACATTAAGACCCATAGCGTGCTCATCTTTTTCGGCTCGACCTGTTCTGCGAGATACAGACTTAACTTCAGGTACTTCTAGGATGAGTTTTTCTGCCATTAGACCGATTCGATTTGCTTCTTGTAGATTAACTCCAGGTTTGGCTCCGATGGTAGCTAAAGCTGTACCTTCATTGAACTCTGGTAAAAAGTTTTTCCCCATAAATGGGATGAGACAGAGTGCTACAACAAATAAAATGGTGACTATGATTGCAATTTGCTTGGGTCTTTCTAGACAAGTTTCAAGCAGAGCTGCATCTTTTGATTTGATCCACTTTACAAAATTTGTTTCACCGTGGGTTTTAAGATCTGATTTACCTAATAAAAAGTAACACAAAACAGGTGTCACTGTTAAAGAAACAACGAGTGATGCTACAAGAGCAATTAAGTATGAAATTGCTAGCGGAGAAAAAAGTCTACCCTCTAAACCCGACAAATTAAGAAGTGGGATAAAGACGAGGCAAATAATAATCGTAGCAGTTACAATTGAATTTCGAATTTCACTGGAGGCGCTAAAGACTATCTGGAGTGCTTTTTGAGGTTGTGCGCTCAGAGAATTTTCTTTGAGTCGTCTAAAGATATTTTCAACATCAACAATTGAATCATCTACTAGCTCTCCAATTGCAATAGCCAGTCCTCCAAGAGTCATGGTGTTGATTGTGAGGCCACACAGTTTAAACACAATAAACGTAATGAGAAAAGAGAGTGGGATCGCGGTGAGAGTAATTAAGCTCATTCTTAGATTTGCTAAAAATAAAAAAAGTACTCCAAAGACAAGGATTGTTCCCAGGGCTAGCTTGCCTTTAATGCCTGCAATGGATGCTTGAATAAAATTAGACTGCTTAAATACGTCTGTTGTTATTTCTACTTCTTTTGGGAGAGAAGATTTGAGTTCTTCTATGGCCTGGTCAATTGATTTCGTAATTTGTACCGTATCGGTTTCGGGTTGTTTTTGTATGACCAGTACAACCGAGGGGGTTCCGTTATAACTTGAGTCGCCACGCTTAATTGCTGGTGCAATTTTAACTTCAGCAATATCAGAGAGTAAGACGGGCCGTCCAAAATGCAATCCTACAACAGTATTTTGAATATCCTCCACAGAAGTAACAATTCCGATATTTCGGACGAGGAGTTCACTTTTATCTTTATTGAAATATCCACCGGTTGTATTTTGACTTATTTTTCTTAAGACGTGGTCAAGGTCATCAATTGTGATCCCTTTAAGATTTATTTTTTCTGCAGATATGAGGATTTGATATTGTTTAAGGCCTCCACCCATGGGAATGACCTGGGCAACTCCCGGAATAGAAAGGAGTCTAGGGCGAATGACCCACTCTGCAAGGGTACGAAGTTCCATAGGGTTGATATCTTTGTTGTTTGTAAACAGAGCAATTTGTTGTATTTGCCCCATCAAAGATGAAATTGGGCCCATAACAGGTTGAATACCGTCTGGTAGCATTTCTTTAGCGATGCTTAACTTTTCTGCGACTAATTGACGAGATCTAAAAATATCAGTGCCCCATTCAAATTGAACATAAATAATAGAGAGTCCTACTCCTGAGGTAGAGCGGATTGCTGTTAGGCCGGGTAATCCGTTGAGTTGGGCTTCAATTGGAAGAGTTACAAGAGTTTCAACTTCTTCGGGAGCTTTCCCGTGAGCTTCGGTCATAATTGTCACTGTAGGCTTATTAAGATCAGGGAAAACATCCACAGGTAAACGACTTAAAGAAAATGATCCTAATACGACAAGGACAAAAGCCAGAGTTAAGGTAACGAGTCTTTTATTAAGTGCAAAACGGATCAATTGATCCAACATAAAACCTCCACTAAAAAATAGAAACTAAAGTCTTGAGAGCCATTATTGTTGTTTAGGTTCGAGGAGGGCGAAATAAGCTATCCTGATGAACGTGCTCGTAGGTGAATGTGTACTGATGCATACTTTTTATTTTAATAAGGGTCATTTGAAATGATACGTCTTTGCTTGTATGGATTACTTGGCTTGTACAGTGAGATTGGCAGTGTGTACGCTTTTTATCTGAGCCAGATAGAGGTGTCTGGGAAGGTTCATCAGTATTTGATTCTTGAGATAAGGTTTCACATTCTGTCGCGCAAATTTCACCATGCTTCGCAGAGGCTGTGTTAATAGACACAGATGTATGAAAGAACATGTATAAGCACAAAAATAAACTCAAAAGCCTCATAGAATTCCAATTAAACGAGCGGCATAATTTAATGTCAAAGCAATTCTTGTGCGTTGACTCAAGGGAGCCGGCCATGAACAAGACTACGTATGAATGTTTTGGTTTGTGACAAAGATTTAAAAGATTTAACAACTTTTTTTGTATCTAAGCAGTTGATATGTTTATAAGAATCCAATATTACATTCTCTATGGTTCATATTTCAAATGTTACAAAAAGTTACGGCAATAAAGTTTTATATAAAAATGGTAGTTTTCAGATTAATGCAAACGAGAAAGTTGGACTTGTTGGGCCTAATGGTGCCGGTAAGACCACTTTATTTAGGCTTATAACCGGAGAAGCAACTCCGGAAGAAGGGCAAGTCAGTCGGTCTGACAAACTCACGGTTGGATATTTCTCTCAAGATATAGAAGATATGAGAGGTAAAAGTGCACTTCACGAAGTGATGCACAGCCATGAGCGAGTACCGTATATTCAAGACCGTTTAAAAGTCCTAGAGACCAAACTTAGTGAACCGCTCGATGAAGATGTTATGATTAAAACTTTAGAGGAGTACGGATCTCTTCAAGAAGAATTTGAAAGACTCGGTGGCTACGACTTGGAGTCTCGTGCAGCAGAGATTCTTACGGGGCTTGGAATTGGGCCAGAAGATTACAATCGACCAACTGAGAGCTTTAGCGGTGGCTGGAAAATGCGTATTGCTCTAGCTAAAATTCTACTTTTAAATCCTGATTTATTGTTAATGGATGAGCCAACTAATCATTTGGATTTAGAATCTATTATTTGGCTGGAGTCATGGCTTTTGAATTTCAAAGGTTCTGTTTTTATGACAAGCCATGATCGAGATTTCATGAACCGAATTGTAAGTAAAATTGTCGAAGTTGCTCATCAAAAAATATCAACTTACGGTGGAAACTATGATTTTTACGAAAAAGAAAAGGAAATCAGGAAAGAGCAACTGATTGCATCTGCGAAAAAGCAAGAGGATATGCTCGCAAAAGAAAAAGAATTTATAGCCAGATTTGCGGCTCGAGCGTCGCATGCTGCTCAAGTGCAGTCGCGAGTTAAGAAATTAGATAAAATTGATATTATAGAAATTCCAGAAGAAGAAAAAAGTATTAGCTTTCAGTGGCCTAAGCAACCTCGTGGTGGTGATGAAGTTTTAGTTTTAGAAAATTTAGGTAAGACTTGGCAAACTCATGATGGAAAAGAAAAGTTGGTTTTTAAAAATGTGAGTGGGATGGTCAAAAGATTAGACCGAGTTGCTGTGGTTGGAGTCAATGGTGCTGGTAAATCGACTTTAATGAAAGTCATTACGGGACAGACTCCAGCTACGGAAGGCAAATATCAAATAGGACCAAGTATCGAAGTGGGTTATTTTAGTCAAAACTCTGCGGATATTTTAAATCCAAACCTGACAGTTGTTGAGGAAGTTCATTCTCGACTTCCGAACGCAAGCTTGGGGTATATCAGAAGCTTATTGGGTGCTATGAAGTTTTCTGGCGATGACGTTGAAAAAAAGATCAAAGTTTTATCTGGCGGTGAAAAGAGCCGTGTGATTCTATCTATCATTTTATCAAAGCCCCTAAATTTTTTAGTTTTAGATGAACCTACAAACCATTTGGATATTCAGTCTCGAGAGGTTTTATTAAAGGCAATTCAAGATTTTGATGGGACAGTTATGATAGTCAGTCACGATCGACATTTTTTAAGAGAAATTACCACGCGTGTTTTTGAGCTTGATAAAAATGAACTTCATATCTTCAATGGCTCTTGGGATTACTATTTAGAGAAAAAGTTAAGTCTTGGATTTTAGTTTTCTACAAAAGTATTTGTAATAGATAATAAAAAAGTTTGATATACAGTTAATTCTAAAGATTACGATAGTAATCGCAAGCATTTTGCAATCTGTCTTACTAGAAGAGATTCCTCCATGCTTTTGCGGTAAACTTGAAAATTCAAATAAGAAATTGGTTGAGGCTGAAAAAATACAAGCGAAAGTTCAGCTTGCTCGTGAAGTTGCTCATAATATCAAATCGCCTGTAACGGCGCTTGAGATGATGCTGCCATTACTGTCGTTCGCTCCAAGTAAGTTGCAGAACGTTTTAAAGAACTCCATTTCTGAGATCCGTGGATTAACGGATCGCCTTAGAAGTCAGGCTGATTCTTTGACGCAGAAAAATTCTGACGATGAAAAGATTAAGCTTGTTTATTTGCCAATGTTTATCGAGAACTTTGTAGCCTCTAAATCCCAAGAATTTGCAAATCAGGATGTAGACATTGCCTTTAGAAATATCTCACATAGTAAAACTGTGTTCGTGCAGTGTAGTACTCTTGAGCTGCGTTGTATACTTTCAAACCTAGTGAATAACGCTATCGAGTCCTACGTGAGAGGTGTTAAGCGCGTTGATATTGAACTCAATACAGATTCGGCGAATGCGATCATCACTGTCAGAGATTTTGGTGCTGGAATCCCTGAGCAATACCTAAGTGTTCTTGGAAAAGAGGAAGTGACTTTCAAGGGAGGCTGCGAACGCGGTCTTGGCCTTGTCCATGCCAAGAAGACTGTAAACTCATGGCATGGTGATATGAAGATTGAGTCCGAGTTAGGTAAAGGAACGACGGTGACGTTGAGTCTTCTAAGATACTCAGATGTAAACAAGTATCCAGACGATGAATTAGATTTGAGAATACCGAGTCATTTGATTAATTAGCTTTTGATAGAATAACATCAAAGTTTAAAGCCAGCTCACTGCTAGATTCTCAGGGCATTGCGTTGCAATTTTGCATAATTCTAATCCTGTTAACAGTTTTAATGGACTTAGTAATCTTTAAAATACAATCTAATTATCATTCATTATCATAAATAATCACTATTACCTAAAGAGATTGGAGTCTTTTGTGTCAGGTTTAAGTGGATGGCTTAGTGTAAGGCAGATAGCTGAGTACTTGGGGGTATCAATAATTACAGTATATCGCTGGATCGAAGCCAGAAGAATCCCATGTCATCGAGTAGGACATCAGTGGCGATTTAGCACAATAGAAATCGACCAATGGGTGCTCTCTGGCAATGCTTCTGATTTAGAAAAGAAAATGTCTAAAACAAAGAAGAGAAACAAAATCTCAGAAATTAAAGAAGAAGCCAGCACATGAAAATAATGCTCACCTACTTTTCTCATTTAACATCATTGTCCCTATCTTTTATTTTCATTTTTTTATCATCGATTAGTCTGGCCTCGGAGGGAAATTCAGTCACAGATTGCTCAGCTGTTCTTAATAACATTCAAACTAAAAGTGACAACCTGGATGCGGCACTAATAAGTATCGATTCTCTTATCGAGTCCAAGGGGCCAGCAGAAGTGCCGCTTACGATTTTGTTTCAGGCTAATTTGATGGATGAGGAATCTATCAAAAAAAGGGTCACTGAATTATCTAAGCAAACGGAAAAAAGTGTAATCTTAGATCAAGATGAGTACAAAAATTATAGCGGTTGCGCAAAGGACGAAAAAAGTCAGAGTCTTCTGTCGCAGGTCGCTGAAAAACAAGCGGCCTTAAACACGAAACGGTTAAATTTTCTAAAGCGTGAAAAATCAGCACGAGACAATCTCATCGCCACCTTTGAGGCAGCAAGGCAAAAAGATTTAGAATCTTATCAAATTGAGAAACAATTGGCAGAAAGTAAAGAGTCGCTCGGAAAGGCACAAGCTGGACTCATAACAAGTGAAAAGAGTATGTCAAATGAAAGCGACGCTTTTGACGATGAACTTCTTTCTGCGCGTTCCTTATTGGAAAAATTTGTTGTTGATATTGAAACTGAGCACATTGATTTTCTTGAGCATATTAAAATTGAGCGCGACAAAATAGATGGCCTAAGAGAGCAGCTTTCTGTTTATGCCAGTCTTGATCTATCTAAGGAAAAAATTGATGATCAATTCCACTCAGTGGACACTATTTGGCGATCGGCTGCCAATCTCTTACTAACTGCGTTTACCAATATTGATGTCACTAGTGAGGCTTCACTTCCAGGGCTTCTGGCTATTAGCGAAAGTAGGGATGAAAATCAAAAAGGGATTCAAAGTTACCTTGAGCTTCATATAAAAGCCGAGCAGCGACTACAAGAGCTATCTGAACAAAGGCAGAAGCTCCTATTTGATTTACGTGCTATCAATTTCCGACTGGTTAGTGACTCAGGACGATTAAGGGCCCAGCTGATCAAATTGTGCGACACAAGTCGCGCTTGTGAGACAATTGGTGGTCTTAACGAAAATACGATTTCTGGAATGATAACTGAGATGCGGTTATTGCCATTAAAGTTTCTTGGTGGAGGGGTTAACAAGATTGTTGAGTTCAAAGCAAAGATAAATCGTGGCTTTGAAGGTTGGGCCGATATAGCAAAACAAATTTTGATTTTATGTGGATTGCTCTTACTTCCGTTTCTTGCTCATAAATCTTTGAGATTGATATCGGAGAAACTCGATCACTTGCGTAGACAGGTGCTTGCGCGATCAATATTAGATTACAGAAAAAGAACTCAATTGGCACTTTTAATCAGCAGACTAAATCCATTTGTTCCATCTCTAGGTATGGTATCCAGCATTTATATTGCGCGAGCATTGATTGAGGAGACTGATCTTGCCGAGCTTTCATCAATTCTTTTTTATTTAGAGATCTACTTTATCTACAAGGTCGTGCGACTATTGCTTCGTGTCTTAATTGAACTTATGTTCTCTTCAGTAAGATTAGAGTCAAATAATGGTCTAAGTCAAAGAGCCGAAGTCACAGCCAGAAGAGTGTCGCGCTTTTTCTTTGCACGTTATGTGCTACTTCATGTTGTTGAGGATACTTCAAGACAGGCTTTCGTTTTTGGGCTCATTTATGAGATTTTGATTTGGACCAGTCTTCTAGTGGTATTAAATGAAACTCGACACTGGAGGAATGAAATATTTCATGCATTTGAATCGAGATTTACAAAGATTTGGGAGCAAATTAAAAAGACCGCAGAAGGGCCACTACGCTTTGTTCTCTTGCCGGTGCTTTTCGCTATGGTTTTAGCGCATGATTTTATCAAGTGGTCTGCTTTGTATCTAGTTAGATTTAATTTCTTCAAACGACTCTTTTCAGAGGTAGTCAGAAGAAAACTCGAGCAAGAATTTGATATTTCAAAACCCTTGAAAACTCCTGACTCTAAGTATCTATCTGTTTTTGACTACTATTTACCAGCGGAAAAGCACTTCTACATTGATCGCGAGCCTCTGACGGCAAAGAAAATTTTAGCAACAGCCAATAGCTGGCTTAAAGATCAATCCCATGAAGATCTCGTGGTTCTTGTTGGTAGTCGTGGAATTGGTAAAAGTACTAGTCTTAAAATGATCTTTGATGAAATCAACTTAAACGATAAGTTTTTTGCTTGGGTGAATCCAAAGATTTATAGCGAAAAAGATTTGTTCACCTGGCTATCTAAACAACTAGGAGTCAAGCTGTCCTCGATTGAAGACTTCATCCAGATGGAATTGGCTTTAGAGAAGAAAATTTTAATTATGGTCGATGATATCCACAATCTTTTCGTGGGTAGAATTGGTGGATTCAAAGCTTATCGACTTTTTATGGAAATTATTAGTTTAAAGACAACAAAGATATTCTGGTGTCTGACGGCAAACTCTCATGCTTGGACTTATTTAAAAGGCGTATTTGGAAGCGAACATTTTTATGGACAAGTTTACGAAATGAGAATGTGGACAGATTCCGAAATTCAAAATCTGATCTTAGCTAGGCACAAGGCTACTGGCTATGCTCGATCGTTTGATAAATCAATATCTGCATATGGCACAGGTGACCTTCTTGGAGAAAAAGTTGAAACACAATTTTTTAGACTTCTGTGGGGGCAGTCGAGAGGTAATCCTAGGTCGGCCCTAATGTACTGGATTTCCGCAGTATCTCAAGTGAATGATAGCGAGATCCATGTCGGTGTACCTAAATTCGTTAACCCATCGGCAGTCAGCGGCATGAGTAAGGACGCGCTTTTGGTACTAGCGGGCATCGCAAGGCACGACAGCCTTACTCTAGAAGAATTAATAGCCGTCACTCGAATAAATAAATTGGTGATACGAAAGGTGATCAAAGAGTCCTCTGAAAAAGAATTGGTTTGGACTGACAAGGATGGCCGTATTCGTATTTCGTCTAGAGCTCAAAATGCTATTGACTATTACTTATTAGGAAAGAATTTTTTGTATGAATGAAACTAATGTTGAGAGCCTTAATGAAGTATTTGAACTTTTTAGCGTGACTAAAATTGCTCTTGTGATTTTGGGAATCGTGACTCTTGGTATTTTAGCTAAAGGAGTTAACTCGATAGGAGAAAATCTCGAGAGACGAATTCCATCACAAAGATTATTGATAGCGCAAATTGTTACCATTGCTTCGTTCTTTATCTACATTCTTGGTGGAGTTTACATACTATATGGAGTGATTAACCCACCGAAATCCCTACTTCTGGCAACAAGTGGGACTTTGGCAGTCGCGATAGGCATTTCAATGAAAGATTTAGTGGCCTCAGTAGTAGCTGGGGTCATCTTGATATTCGATCGTCCATTTCAAGTGGGGGATCGAGTGACTTTTGAGGGGATTTATGGTGAGATAACGACGATCGGCCTGCGTGCGGTGCGACTTGTGACTCCAGACGATTCTGTTGTCACTATTCCCAATAGCAAATTTGTAACGGACGCCGTTGCTTCTGGGAACTTTGGGGCTATGGACATGTTGATTGAGGTTAACTTCCATGTTGACTTGGCTTCAGATATTAAGCTTGCAAAAGAGATTTTATACGAGACCGCTGTAACGAGTCCTTACGTTTTTCTAAAGAAACCTGTCGTTTTGGTTCTTACAGAAATGAACTTTGCAAACAGGCCGGCCATGCAGATTCGAGTTAAAAGCTATGTTCTTGATGTTCAATTCGAAAAGGCCTTTCAGAGCGATTTGCTCATAAGAGGTAATGAGGCCCTAGTGGAGGCAGGAATAACAAGACCCTCCTTTCTAGAAGGAGAATTAAATCAAAAATTTTTAGGTGAATTACAAAATAAAGTCACATACATCAGGTAAGGAGTAACACATGTTCAAGCTTCCCGATTTTAGTTTTTTTAAATGCTAAGTTACTGTCCACGGAAACCGTAGAATATCATCACGGAAAGCATCATCGAGCCTATATTGAGAACCTAAACAGGCTTACTAAGAATATGCCTCAAAAAGATATTCTAGAGATCATTAGCAACTCAGAAGGTGCTATCTATGATCAATACAAAAATTACACATTCAGATTACTTTGTCATGTATATTGATCTGACAATTTATCGCATAACAAAGCCACCATTGAGGTAATAAGTGTTAGGTATTTAATACGTCGAGAAAGAGGCTCAGCGAAAACGCTGAGCCTCTTTAGGAAATACCGAAATCGGTTTCCAATCAATTTTCAAAACATCTCGTGACCGCTTTTCGATCTTCTGAATGCACTCTCGCGAATGGTAGTTAGAGAACTCCGAAAGAGATGTTCCAAGTTCCATCAGTGCTGCGATAACCATAAGTTTAATAAGTAGACTACACATTTTGACCTCCTAAAAAGTTGTGTGAAAGTGCAAACGAATAAATCTCATCCAGTTTTTCTGAGTTCAAAATCTGGCTGATGATTTTAAATTTATATTCTTTGGGAACGGCTTTTGATCTTACGGGGTCGGTCGCCAAGTTTTTAAAACTCGATGGACTATATCCGTAAGCCTTCATGATCTTATTGCGCATTTCTAATTGGATGGGTTTACGCCCGGACTCCATCTTAGAAAGATAGCCGCAGGATAATCCTGTCAGCTTGGCAGCCTGTTTTAAGGTAATGCCTTTCTTCTTACGAATGAATTTTAAAACGGCTCCATCGAAAGTTTTATCAATGCGCTCAAGATTTTTATGATTAGCCACCCATGTGCGAAACATGGGGCGATGCTTTGATCCATTCAGTGCTTGAACGATCTTTTCAAATTCTTCTGGCGTGAGCCGACAGCGACCGCTGCCGCTTTCGATTTCCCAAAGCCAACCCGAACTTCTTCCAATAAGTAAAGCTGCGTTTTGAACGGAAAGTCCTGCGAGCTTACGAAGTTGTCGCAGGATGATCCCTGAGTTTTCAATTGAATATACTGCTCCCGTTTAAGTCGTTGACAGTAACATCTGGAGGATATCGAGCGCAAGATAGTGCCCCCGAGGCCTCCTAAATATGATATAAAGATGGAGATTTAGATGGAGCAAGAAATGGCAAAAGAGCCAAAGAATATTGATTATCAAAGTTATATTATCAAAAGGAATTTAGAGGACTATTGGAGAGCTGA
>CAUJDY010000092.1 GCA_963169805.1 Bdellovibrionota bacterium
GATTTAGTTTAAGATCTTCTTTTTTCAGTATTTTACTAAGTGTTGTTTCAAATCCATGGTACTCCCCAGTGATCATAACAACAGGTTGAGTCACCAAATCTTTGATTCGGATCGACTGAGGAACTTCTACTCTATTAGAGACCACTAACCACATTTCATCTTGAGCAACTTTACTTTTGATACACTCTTGAGGATCTTCTCCAAATTCTTTTTCGGCATCTGGGATTAAAATAATGTCATATTCACCTTTTGCGACCTTAGAAATTAAATCCTGCCCACTATCGTACTCAAGGTGCAGCTTCACATTTTTATTATTTTTTAAAAACATTGAAAATACAGGCCCCAACAAATGAAGTCCTAAAGAATTAAGAGTAGCAACTCGAAGAGGACCCGTTACCTCTCCGCCCATTGTTTGTATGGCAACTTCTGCTTCTTTAGAAAGTCTGATAATTTTCTGTGCATACTCAAATAAAAGATGACCTTGAGGCGTCGGTTGTATTTGTCTCACTCCACGAACTAAAATCTCAACCCCCAGATATTCCTCTAACTGCCTAATCTGTTGGCTTACTGCAGGCTGTGTCAAAAACAGTTTTTGGGCCGCCGCAGTCATACTTTTTTCAATTAAAACTGTGCAAAAAGTTATTAAATGTTGGAAGTTCATGAGTACCCCTACTGTTATCAATCTCTATCGATAAGCTATTAGCTTATACATGAAATTGGTTTGTAACCCTTTTAACTCAGCTGTTCGATCTAAAGGTGCGTTGGGGCAAATTACCATAAAAATCCCTTATAATTCACACAAAAAAATTTACATTGTAATTTATTCTTACTCGCTCTAGTTTTATACAACGGGAGGGCGATCTCGACCAAGGTCTAAGTAAAGACGAGGACCTAAGTTCACACCCAAAGATGGGAGTGAGGTTGAGTGAGCTTACAAGGAACGCCTCGCAAGGACGCTAAGGCTAATAAGTAATGGATTGCTAGGGGGGGAAATATGGCTCAAGCGGTTAGTGGACGAATTGCTCGTTCGGTTCTAGGTGGTCTTGCAGTTGGATTATGTGTGCTTGCAGTGGGGTGCGGGTCGCACAAAAAGAAAAGTTTAGCACCAACTTCTGATGGTGTTTTAATACAGGCTCCAAAATCAGAAATTCAGAAGAACTTTCCAAACGCGACGATCCAAGTCGTAAATGCTCAACACAATATCTATAAAATTGACGTTGAGCTGAAGCAAATCAAAGAAAAAATGCCAGAGGCTGTGGCAGAAGAAAACAAAGTCATTCAAGTAGAAGATCCTTTATTCAACGATAAGCAAGATCAAGAAATTGCAAAGAATAGTAACATTCGCGAAATCATACAGCAGATACAATGTATGCGCGGACCTGTTTCTCCAACTGCAGATATTAGTTACGTCAGTGGTGGCGAATTCCTTGTGCTAAACAATGTAAGAGCAGGATCCTCACCGATCACTCTTACAGGGCAAAACTCAAACTCGGGGGCTGCCAGTGGAGCTGGTTGGTTAGACTTACTAAACCCTCAACCTGCTCCAGCTACAGCAAATCCGCTCAACTATCACTGGATTGTAGAGGCACCTCCTGGGTCAACGACACAACTTTATTCAAATGAACTTAGCTACACACTTAACCCTGACAGAAACGGTGGTTATACAGTTATGCTTCTCGTTCAAGATCAAGTTACAAAAGTCTGTGACCTAACAGGCGTTTCAGTTGGCGCAACTGTAGACATCGGTTATGCAGGTCCTCAGTTTACGTGGAGTGTTCCTCGTGATTTCGAAAAATTTTTCCACCTACCTGTTGTTCAGGCTGATCGTGCATGGGCAACATCTGATGGTGAAGATACAGTTGTAGCTGTGATTGACTCCGGTATGAACTACAACCACCCGGACTTAGCAAATGCTCTTTATATTAATACAAGAGAAATTGCTAATAACGGCTTTGACGACGACGGTAACGGTCTCATCGATGACGTTCACGGTTACGACTTTGCATTTGGCGACAACTACCCGTTTGACGATGAATCTCACGGGACTCACGTGGCGGGCTTGATTGCAGGGACGCAATCAGGTGTCGCACCTGGAGCAAAAATTCTTCCTATTAAAGCCATCTTTCCAACAGGCTCTGCAACCATGGCCTCTGTCGTATCATCTATCTTGTATGCGACACAGATGAAAGTAGACATTATTAATATGTCTCTTGGCGGAGAAGGCGAAACAAGCGCACTTGTAAAAGGTGCACTTGAGGAAGCTCGCAAAGCCGGAATTCTAGTTGTAGTTGCATCAGGTAACAGTGGTAAAAATGTCGACGTTACGCCTTTCTTTATGAATGAAAAAGATGGTGAGCATGTTCTTGCTGTTGGGGCTACTAATGAGCAAGGGCAACTTACGGACTACTCTAATTTTGGTGTTCGTAATGTTGGTATAGCTGCTCCAGGTGGAACAGACACAAAGCCAGTTCTATCGACATTTAGCTACTACGAATACGGTGCTTATGTAGGATACCCAGGAACATCTATGGCATCTCCGATTGTAGCAGGAGTAGCGGCACTTGTTAAATCTGTTAACAAAGGGCTTACAGGTGTAGAGCTTAAAGCCATATTGAAAAACTCAGCAGTACAACTGCCGGGATTAACGGCTACGATTCAAAATGGTCGATTTGTGAATGCGGCAAGAGCTGTTGAAGCTGCTAGCCATATTCAAACGCTTGCTAAAAAGTAATTCCACATTAATCACAAAAAGGGTTGCAACATCGTTGTAACCCTTTTCTATATCCAAAATTATACTCTCACCTGCTCATAAATAAAGCCTCTCATACCGATACAAGTTAAGAATGAAAATTCAGTATTTTTATATACTTTTTTTGGTCTCTCTATTGGTTATAGCTTACCAAAATTGTGCAGATGTAAGAGTGGCTAGTACCGGATTAGGAAGCTCTGGTAGTAATGGCTCTGGTGGAGATACAGGATCTAGCTCGTTTAACTCATTGAACAAATATTTTTCATCAAAAACAACACATGTGTGTGCAGGAGATCCAACTTCTCGTACAGTAAGATGTTGGGGACGAAACTCTCGGGGGCAGCTAGGAAACGGGACTCAAACTTCCACGGCTACACCACCTCAACTTTTTACCTTTAACTCAACTACAACCATTCAAAATTTACTGCAAGTAATAGCCGGCAATGACTTTACTTGTGTTCTTATTCAGAATGGTGAAGTTCACTGCTCCGGTCGTCTATGCGATGGAACTCTAAACTGCAGCGACCACATCCGAGCTGTGCGCATTTCTCAATCTGGTGGAACTGCTTTGGCGGCATTAAAATCTATTGCAGCAGATAATTACAATACCTGCGGGATTTGGTCAGATGATTCTGTAAAATGTTGGGGGCGTGATTACTCATCAACTATTTCTTCAACATTTTCGCCAACAAGCCCACACATCACACCTATTACAAGAAATTCACAACCCTTACTGGCTAAACAGATTACAGGAGGAGGAGATCACTTCTGTGCAATTGCATTGGATGATACACTCTACTGCTGGGGACAAAATACTTATGGCAATCGAGGCGACGGGACAACCACCACGCCATTTCTAGCTAGCGCGACTCAATCTCGCATTTCCGCCTCTCAAATACTTCAAAATGTTCAAGCCGTACGAGCTGGAGATCGCCATACATGTGCCTACACACAAAACCAACTATACTGCTGGGGAGGAAACAACTTTGGACAAGTCGGAGACGGATCAATAACCCAAAGAAATTTTGCAACGGCAATCACATTACCACCAAATTCGAATGTAACAGACTTCTCACTTGGTTATTATCACACATGCCTTTCTACAGAAAATAACATCTATTGTTGGGGTGGAAACGACTTTGGGCAGCTGGGTACAACTGGCGCATCTCAAGTCACAACCCCAGGTCCTGCCGTTTTGAATGCGACTGGAGCAGAAAATATATTTCTTGGATCCTCATCTTCATGCTCAAGTTTGAGTGGCCAAGTTCATTGTTGGGGAGTTAATCAACACGGACAACTTGGACATCCGCAAAATTTTGGTAATGTAAATGCAAATCCAACCCCATTAAGTGTTAACTTTCAATAGCAACTGCCCAGTATCTAGACTTTGATCTAACAATTCTTGATCAAAACCTCACTTTGAAGTTTGCACAGGCTCAACTCTCAAGTAACATTGTTTTATGAAACTCATCATTGTTTTTATCGCCTTGTTTTTAATAGAAGAATCAAATGCAAAACTTTTTTCTAATTCCTATGTGAGCTTTGAACTTCCTCCAAGATGGAATTGCACTGCAGAAGGAACAGAGTGGATCTGTCGCAGTGAACTTAAAGGTGATGCTCAGACTGCGATTATTATCCTGACTGCAAAAGAAGTGGGTGCATCTGATGGCTTATCACAATATGAAACGTATCTGAAACAGCCTAAAACAATTCCTGATAGTTCAGGCCGCCCCTTTACATCCGAAGTTAAAGGAGTAAAAGTTCGTAAGATTAACGATCACGACTGGATTGATGGACTTCATATGGGGTCAGAAATACCAACATTTTATACTCGATACCTAGCTACAACAAAACAGAGTATTGCAGTTCTTGTTACTTTTAGTGCTCACAAGAGATTTTACACTAAATTCTCCAATGATTTCTTCAAGGCTATCTTAAGCTTAAGAGTAACAGCTCCTC
Source organism: Bdellovibrionota bacterium (assembly GCA_963169805.1). Taxonomy (GTDB): domain Bacteria; phylum Bdellovibrionota; class Bdellovibrionia; order Bdellovibrionales; family JAEYZS01; genus CAUJDY01. Next base: position 4,709 of record CAUJDY010000092.1, read on the forward strand.
AAAAAATTGGCTCTGGATCCAATACAATTCGAGGAGCAGGAGAATCTTTAGGAGCTCCACTTGGAACAAGCTTTCCCTCTGATATGATTGTTGATGACGGTGATTATCCGGATGAATTAAACTCAAAATCTGACTACAAAGAAAAACTTTTTGGATTAGGAATTGTGATTGCAGCACTAGGAGCTTATTTCTTTCTCAAACGCCGCAAGAAAACATAAGAACAGACACATCAAATTTTTCTTAGTATTTTTTTGATATTTAATACGGTTTCTCGACTCAGACAGTCCTCAAACAAAAGAATCACTAGATTGATATAATTTTATGCTCGCAAGGACAGCGAAGTTCCAAAGGGACTGAGCGCATGGACGGTCCTAGCGTATGGTCGCCCATGGAGGGCGACTGCATAAGAGTTATATCAATCTAGTGATTCTTTTGTTCTGCGGAACTCACTCAAAACAGTATTAAATATCAAAAAAATACTAAGAAAAATTTGAACAAAGAGATCTATTCCGCTACTGGTAGTACTGCTTGTACGATTGTACTTCGATGGGTCCCAAATCTCTTACCTGCGGTTCAATTAAATCACGACGCCCCAGTATTACAATAATCATATTTTGAGGATCAAAGTATTTTTGAATAGCAAGGTTAACATCTTTTAATTTAAGCGAAGATACATTTTCGCGATACTTGAGCAAGTAGTCATCAGAAACTCCAAAGTATCTAAGTATCATTAAGTTATATGCCAACTTCTCTGGTGTTTCGAGCAACAATGGAAATTTGCCAATCATGCCATCTTGCGTAAGCCTCAACTCTTTAGATGTAATTCCTTTAGATTGAAAATTTGTATAGAGCTCCAAAATTTCAGTGAGTGTTTGCCCAACTCTTTCATTTTGAGTAAATGTCTTAATTGCAAAATAACCTTTTTGCCTTCGAACCTCAAATGAGCTTGAAATGCTGTACGTCAACCCCAGTTGATCACGAACTCGATCAACAAGTCGACTTGTAAACCCTTGCCCCAAAACTGAATTTGCTAAATTGACAGCCATATACTCAGGAATATCTCTCTGCACGCCATAATGGCCAATACGAACTTCTGCCTGAGCTGCATCAGGTTTATCTACAATTAAAATTCTTCTTCCCTTTAACGACTGAAGATTTAAATTTTCAGGAGCAACGGCTTTTTGTGTTTTAATTTTTGAAAAAATCTTCTGAATTTGATCTTTAAATCCGTTAGATGTTTTTCCAACTATAATTAACCACATGTTCTCAGGGTTCATAAGCTTTTCATATTGCTGGGAAATCACTTTTAAGTTTAAGTTTTGCACTCCTTTAAGAGTTCCAACATCTCTTTCAGCATATGCAGTCCCAGAATATAAATTCTTCTCTAAAACTTCTCCTGCTAAATACGAGGGCTGATCTAGAATTTGCTGAATTTGTGCTAATGTTCTTTTTTTGTAACGATCTAACTCCTCAAACGTAAATCGAGGCTTCAAGATCATATCAGAGAATAACTCAAGAAGCTGATCCTCATGCCACGACAATCCCTCAAGAGTTAAACTTGAATACTCTTTATCAACGGAAGCCTCTAAATCTGCCCCCAGAACTTCAACATCTTCATTTAACTGATTCGCTGTGCGCTTTTGAGTTCCTTTTGTCAGCAACTCCATCGTAGCCGAAGTCAGTCCTTTATAGTCTTTTGGATCACTCGCTGAACCAGAAAAAATTGCAAGAGAGAGGGACAAATATGGTAACTTTGTCTCAGGTACATACATAACATTTAATCCGTTAGAAAGCTTATAGGTTGTATAGTTTTGTACAGGATTATAAGATTTTTTTGTCGAATGAGTTGCACAGCTCACCAAAAAACAGACAGCCAGTATAGAACTAAGAATCTTCATACTCATCTCCAATTACTTAAACTTATTAGGTCGTGCCAATACAACATTTGATCGACTTTGAACTAAATATTTTTCTGCTACCATTTTTAAATCTTGAGCTCGAAGCCTACGATAGGCCTCTAAATCTGTGAAAAGTCTTTTGTAATCACCCAGTACAGCCTCATTCATTGCCAAACTATAAGCTTTTCCATCAATGGTTTTGAGTGAGTCCACATGATCCTTCATAACTTTATTTTGAGATTTTAGAAGCTCTTTTGGTGAAACACTGTAACCTCTTAACTGAAACAACTCAGACCATACTGTGGCTAATGCCTGTTCTTTTATTCTATCTGCATCTGCCTTTGTTTTAGCTGGCTTCAACTTCACATGGATTTGAAACATACTCGAATGAATATTCGACATAACAAACGAGAACACACTTGTTGCTATCTGTTGCTGATAGACGAGCTTCTTATAAAGTCGGCTTGATTCTCCTTTACCTAGGACCTCACCCACAAGTTCGATTGCATATAATTCAGGGGACATTTGGCTTGGAGCTACAAATGAAATTGTTAAGTAATCACTTTGTATGTCTTTATAAAAAACTGTCTCGCGAGATTTTTTTTGTATGGGCTCCTCTGGATAGGATGGGCGTTTAATTTCTTGCTCTTTGAAGTCGCCATAATATTTCTTAATCTGTTTTTTTACTTGTTCCGTATCAAAATCCCCAGCAATCACAAGAACTGCATTGTTTGGAGAATAATAAGTTTTATAAAATTCTTTTGCCTTTGATAAGTTGATATTATTCAAATCCGAAATATATCCAATTACCGGCCACTTATATGAATGAACTGTGTATGCTAATTCATTAATAGCTTCAAAAACTAAACCTTCCACGCGATTTTCAACCCTATAGCGGCGCTCCTCTTTTACAACTTCTCGCTCACTTTTTAAATTTTCATCTGTTAAGATAAGGTTTCGAAACCGATCTGACTCTAACTCCATAACTGTTTCTAAGTGCTCACTTGGAGCATTGACGTAATAACCCGTATAATCCCGAGACGTGAAAGCATTATTTGAAGCACCAATTTCTTTTAAGATTCTTTCGTAATCTTTATTTGAGAATTTCTTTGATCCCTTAAACATGAGATGTTCGAATAAATGAGCTATCCCTGTGTACCCTTTTTCCTCATCTTTTGAGCCAACTCGTACCCATGTGTGATAACTCACAACAGGCACAGAAGAATCCTTATACAGAAGAACTGTGAGTCCATTATCAAGTTTGTACTTATCTACTAGAAAAGAAAGTGAGTCTTGCGCTACACACACACCCACGAGGAACATTGCGATTACGAATTGAACTGTCTTCATGCCTGTCTCCGCTGCGTCGACCATTCCTGGTACAAATTTAAGTGGTTCAACTTTTATTTTGTGGTTCAAGTCTGGAACCTAAGTAATAGATTGCCTTAAACTTATTGAAATCACTAACTATTTCGACTTTATTTTAAATTGTGAATAAAGTTTCAGCTGCTTTTGATTCCATTTTGGAACTATGAAGTTCCATAAAAGGAAACTTCTGCACTTTTGATATCAAAGTCTAAGTAATTGAAATAACTAGACTTTGTATTTATACAACAATTTAGCAAAGATTGGCACGTCACTTGCTATATTAGGTTATCAGTTACCCCTCTTTAAATCGCCCCACGATTTAAGAAGCTGCCTAGATCCCCTCCAGGCAGCTTTTTTTTTACCTAAAATCTAAACTTATTTAACAATGAACTCTGAAAAGTAAACATCTTTGATAACTCCCTCAATGAGGAGTTCGTTGAGCTGCGATGCAATTTCATCCTTTAAAAAGAGCTTCCCTTGGACCGTTTCGAGATCTGCGAACGTTTTTCCATTGAGAATGCGGACAACACTGTCTCGGGCTTTAGAACCCAACCTAACCACTTGCTCAAAACCTGCTTTGTTTAACAGAACTAAGTTCACTTCCGTTTGTATGATCCGCTTTGGATACCCATTTAGATTCACAGTAAAAGGATCCATTGTATAAATAATCGGATTTTCATCTCTTTGAAGTCTAGCTTCTTCGAGCTTAGCTATTTCAGTTTCTTCTCTAATAACTGGCGATTCAAATCCGACTGTCGAACTGTAGACTAAAAATAGCCCTAGTGTCATACACAGAACATTCACTCCAACAAATATGTAAGGGATAAACTTTTTCATACATTAGTCTTATCGGAGAGTCTGGGTGGAGATTAAATTATTTAACATTTTCATTGGTAAATTCTCAATCTGAGACAATTTTAAAGCATCCATTTCATTCTCATAGGAATTGCGATGAAAATTAGCAAAAACTAAATGTTTTTTAGGACTTAAGAAAGATTGTGCTCTTGACAAAAACATCCGAAAACTCTGAAGATATGTATGTGATCAAGATTGTTTTTCTCATTGTATTTGCAGCATTTGCAGTAGCTCAGTCTGAACAGGACTTAGCTCCAGAGAGCATTGTACACCTCGGAAAAGGCCCTTATTACACCAATAGAGCTATTGTTGTGGACAAGGCCTCAAGAGCTGTTACGGTTTGGGAACAAGCTGAGAGCGGCTTTAAAAAAATAAAATCTTATGAAGCAGACTTTGGAAAATCTTCTGGTGACAAGACTTCTCTTGGCGATCACAAAACACCTGAAGGTATTTACTATTTTCTAGGACAAATTGAAAAAGCTCGTCTCGACTTTAGAGAATATGGTTTCCATGAAGTGAAAGCCTACCCAATGAATTATCCAAATCTTTTTGACCAGCGTGATGGCAAAACTGGTAGCGGAATTTGGCTACATGCTGTGCCCGAGAACACTCCATTGAACCGTGGATCTCGCGGCTGTGTGACACTTACAAAGCAAGATACTGATGATATTGGACAGTTTATTGAGAGTCGAAACACCCCTATTATTGTTCACGACAAAGTGAATTATGTACCTATGAATGCAAACTTTGGAAATCGCGACAAGGTCGTTTTATGGTTAAAAAAATGGCTTGAGTCTTGGCAAAATAAAAATGTTGAACAGTATATGTCCTTTTACTCTCCTCAGTTTGAATCTCGTGGTATGAATTTCAAGCAATGGGAAACTTACAAAAAGGGACTGACAGAAAACTATGCACAGATCAAGGTGTCTGTATCAGAGCCAAGAGTTATCAAATTTAAGGATGAGTGGATTGTCGAGTTCATTCAAAAATATGAATCTGATAAATATACTGATTTTGGTAAAAAGACCCTCTACTTAAAAGGCGATATTGATAACTTCAAGATCATTGCAGAAGATTTTGATGTAACTAGATCACGCACAGCTATCGCACAATTTGACTCTTCGAATTTCAACTGTTGCGATGATATAAGAAGCCTCAGTACTACAACTTCAAAAAATTAAAAGATTCTTAGATAATCGCTGGTAGCTTGCAATTCTCTTTTAGATAAATGTATTTAATTTTTTTGGATATTAAAAATCAGTGAGCGTGATCTACGCCGTTTTCTGGCCCAAGATTAATTGGCTCGGAATTACTTGCAACATCCTCTAAACTATTAAGAGTTTTTTGAACGTCTTCTACTGTGAGCTGGTTATGCTTCAAGAAAAAATCTGTTAGTCTATTGTCTTCTTTTAACTTCTTCATGGCATTTGCAAGTGAGCTCATAGTACCTCTTGTTTGAATCAAATTATGAAATCTAGGTTTAAATCGAAACAGTCAGATTTTCAAGCCATTTTTAGAACGGCGCAATAACGGATGCCTATTCTTAGTTCCAATACTTGGGCTTATCATTATTTACAATAAGCTTAAGCTTTGTCTTCTTGCCACCCTTTGAGCTTGTATGTCCCGCTCGCTTCATACGTGTCCAGACAACGAGGTATAGGAAGCCTGCAAGAAGCCCCCCTAAATGTGCAAGGTTGGCAACCTTACCTGCCCCAATCCCTTGATTTAAGAGCATAACAACCTCTATAGCACCAATTAAAAGTATAAAAAACTTCGCCTTCATGGGGAATAAAAACATAAAATGAATCACTCGGTCGCCAAATAGAATACCAAACGCAAGCAAAAGCCCAAATATTGCGCCAGAAGCTCCAACGACAGGAACCTGAAGAGGCGCATAATGGTCCGTCACAAAATAGTAACCTAAAGCCCCTACAAAATAGATAAAAGCAGCGCCCAATCCACATACGAGGTAATATGTTAAAAATTTACGACTTCCCCAAAGAGACTCTAACTCACTACCAATCCACCATAAAGACAGCATATTAAAAACTAAATGCATAACACCTTGGGTATCATGCAAAAACATGTAAGTAAAAAACTGCCATACAAAGAACTGAGTAAAGACATTCTCTACCACAAAACCAAAATAGTAACCCAAATCAAGGTTTGGAAAAATAAACTGCTCAACTACAACTTGAAATATGAACCAGATTGCAACACATGCAATAATCAATTTTTTTACAACTGGAGTAAGGGGAAGCATTTGAATTTGAGGGCCTTGGTTGTAATTCATCGATGAGTTCCTTTACTGCCCTAGAAATAACTCCTAAGACATCTTCTCGCTTAATTCTATCAAAACCCCATTCGCAGAGGAAGGATGAATGAAACAGACCTTACAATTATGGGCCCCGACCCTAGGCTTTTCATCCAAAAGTCTAAGTCCTTCTGATTTTAATTGAGCCATGACTTGTTCAATATTCTTAACACGAAAGCAAATATGATGAATTCCTGGGCCCCGCTTTGCTATGAATTTTTTGATCACAGAGTCTTCAGATGTAGGCTCCAAGAGCTCTACATTAGCCTGATTGCCAAACTCAATGAATCCTACCTTTACCTTTTCAGATGGTACCTCTTCTATATGCATAGATTTCCATCCCATTGCTTTATAAAGAGTAAATCCTTTTTCTAGACTCTCAACTGCAATGCCAATATGGTCGATCTCAAAACCTGGTCTCATGAACCAATCCTTTTTTAAACTCTTTTTTGTGAAAAATAATCTCGGAATTTTTTATAACAATCTTCTAAAGCCTCAGGGATGACTTTTGTCTCTGCTATTAATGGAAAAAAGTTTAAATCGCCACGAAACCTTGGAATCACATGGTAATGAATATGTTCAGGTATTCCAGCTCCTGCTGCTTTATCTAAATTCAATCCAATATTCATCCCGTGAGGCTGATACACTTCTTTTACTGCCTCAACAGCTATTCTTAAAGTCTGATGTAAATCCTCATATTCAGCAGCTGTTAAATTTAAAAAACCACCTTCGTGTCTTTGCGGAATCACAAGTAAATGTCCACTATTATAGGGAAACTTATTCAGCAAGATACAAGACATCGCCGTTTTGTGCACAACCAGAGTTTCCACACTAGGGCTTAAGCGCGAGGCTCTACAAAAAACACATTCCGTATCAGGCTCTAATTTTTTGACATACTTCCATCTCTGAGGTCTGAATAACAGCTTCAAGCGAGACGATCTTTCTTCATTTTCTGAAGAAACCAGTTCTTTAATTTTTTTGAAAAAATCAAAATCACTCAATCCAAACTCCTGGTAAAATAAACAGCGGCTGTCCCATTAACTTCATCGTACTCTTAACCGACTCAACAGGATTTAGCTTCAGCCTAGATTCTGCCCCATCCATTAAAAATTCTAAAACACTCTCATGCTCTTTGGGCGCTTCAAAAATCTCAGGATTTTTTCCTAGGCCAGAAAGCTCACCAATAACTTCGATAGCATCTGATAGCGTACCTACTTGATCTGCAAAGCCTAGTTCCACAGCTTCCTTACCAGTAAAAATTCTTCCATCTGCATACTGAGTTACTTTATCCATTGGCATATTACGCCCTTGAGAAATAGCCGTCTTAAACTGCATCAGGACATCGTCCATTAATGTTGTTAAGAGTTTCTTTTCGTCCTCTCTCATTTCACGATATTCTGCTCCCGTATCCTTATAAGCACCTGTTTTAACAACGTACCTCTGAATTTTAGCCCAATCATAAAGCTTGGAGAGATTTGCAAACTCCATAATGACGCCAATAGATCCCATGAGTGTTCCTGGATTTGTGATAACTTTATCAGCTCCCATTGCAGCGTAAAATGCACCACTTGCAACAAGCCCAGATCCGCTTACAACGACTGGCTTTTTATAAACTTCACGTGTTTTCTTGAGTTCAGAATAAATTTCTTGGCTAGGGCCCACAACTCCTCCTGGAGAATTCATCTGAACTAAAATACCTTTTACTTCATCCAACGCACGATACTTTCGTAAATCCTTAAGAAATTTTTTTCCGTCTAAAATGACTCCATCCAGCTCAAGCATTAAGACAGAGTCTGATCCTAGTTTTTTTTCTTTACCTACAAGACTTGATAACCCTGACCCAATACTAAAGAGACCCAAAACGAATAAACAAAAAACTATAAATCCAATAATTTGAAAGAATTTGCGCATGATAAGACTCCTATCAAGTGTTCAGATGGAAGGAGTATATCGAGTATTTTACAGCAGGCCAACTGCCTGATGCTATATGACAAGCTAGATCATGCTTCAGATTCCTTAACTTTTCATGTCAGAATCATGATTAGAAAACTTTGCTTGGTGCAATCAATGAATTTTGTGCGACATAATCACTATTAAATAAAAAAGCCCACTGTTTCCAGCGGGCTTTCTAAAGTCTTCATTTTAAAAAAACCAATTACTCGTCTTTATTATCTGAAAGACCTTTTAATTGATCACCAAACAAATCTCCAAGTGATGTCTTCGAGTTTGTTTTAGCAGCCTTTTTTGCATACTCATCAACGTTAGCTTTTTCAGCACGGAGTTGAACAAGCTTAGCAGAAAGACCAATACGGCGAGCCTCTTTATCAATTGTTACGACTTCGGCCTTAAGCATGTCTCCTTCTTTAACCACTTCGTCTGGCTTCGTTATTCTTGCTTTTGAAAGTTCACTGATGTGGATCAATCCTTCAATGTCTGCATCCAACTCAACAAACACACCAAAATCTGCAAGCTTAGAAACCTTCACATCGTGCTGAGATCCCACTGGGAACTTAGACTCGATGTCAGACCATGGATCTGCATCCAATTGCTTAATACCAAGTGAGAATCTTTCATTTTCGATATCTACACCAAGTACAACGGCTCTAACTTTTTCACCTTTTTTGAACATTTCTGAAGGGTGATTCACACGTTTATTCCAAGAGAAATCTGAAACGTGGACAAGTCCATCAATTCCTTCTTCAATACCAACAAAGATACCAAAATCTGTGATTGATTTAATTTCACCTTCAATGATTGTTCCAGGTGCGTAAGATTCTTTAAGCTCAACCCATGGGTTCGTTTGAAGTTGTTTAAGACCTAGAGAGATTCTTCTGTTTTCAGAATCAACTTCTAGAACTTGAACTTCTACAGTCTCACCTTCTTTAAGAATTTGTGATGGATGCTTAACTTTCTTAGTCCAGCTCATTTCTGAAACGTGGATCAAACCTTCAATACCGTCATCCAATTCAACGAATGCACCATATTCTGCAAGAGATACAACTTTTCCTGAAACCTTAGTTCCTGGAGTATATTTCTCACGAACTTTCTGCCATGGATCTTCTTGAAGTTGCTTAAGACCAAGAGAAACTCTCTCTTTTTCTTCATCATACTTCAGTACGATCACTTCGATCTCATCACCCACTTTTAAGATTTCAGATGGGTGTTTTACACGGCCCCAGCTCATATCTGTAATGTGGAGAAGACCATCAATACCACCAAGATCTAAGAACGCTCCGTAATCAGTGATGTTTTTCACCATACCAGTTACGCGTGCGCCTTCTCTCATAGCATCAATAGTTTGAGTTTTCTGAGTTGCTCTTTCTTCTTCAAGAATTGCACGTCTA